>JAQCGA010000263.1 GCA_027619145.1 bacterium
CCTCTTCTACGGGTACATACAGGCGGCTGACGGGCGAGGTTGCGGATTCGTTGATTACGACGGGCCGGACCACGTTTGTGGATTCTACCCTGGACCTTTCGGTGTCCAGGGTGTATTTCTACCGGATCAATACAATCAGCCTGTTGCGGCAGTCCAGTGCACTGTCTTCATTTGTGAGTGCCGAGGCAACAGAAGACAACCGTCCGCCAGCAGCGCCGTCTGGTTTGTCTGTGGTAACAGATGTGAATACCGGGTTCGTTGTGCTTACCTGGATCGCGCCGCAGGCCGATGCCGGCAATCAGGCATTAACAGGCTTGCAGGGCTACAAAATCTTCCGGGCGAAAGACCGGCAAGACGCGTTTGTTCAGATTGCAATCATGTCTGCCAACCAGACTACATTTACGGATTCTTCTGCGCTGGAATTGGACGCACAATATTATTATCAAATCAGTGCAATGGACGGCACGCTAAATGAAAGTGGACGGTCTGTTTCTGTTTCAATTACCACAACAGGTACCGGGATCTCAGCTCCTTCCGGTTTGAGTACAACCGGTAAAATTGGCGAAATTGAAGTGTTATGGAATGCAATCAGCGATCCCAGCTTACTGGGGTATCTGGTGTTGCGTTCCATTTCAACGCAGACGGCTTTTGTTCCTGTCACTGCCGATACGCTCTTTACCACGGCCCAAACACGTTATCTGGATGCAAATGTGGTTCCGGGCACGATCTATTTTTACCGGGTCCAGGCTGTGGTGCAAGACGCACAGCGTGGGCTGGTACGTAGCGATGCCTCGGCTTTTGTTGACGGGGAGGCCCAACTGGATCAACGCGCCCCCGGGGCCCCTTCAGATTTGATCGCAACCTTAAATGAACAGCAGGTTGGAGTGGTTTCTCTGAGCTGGACGGCTCCTGTAGCGGACAGCGATGGGGCGGAGCTGACCGGGTTGGCCAAATTTCGGGTATTCCGTTCTCGGGAAACCGCCACTTCTTTTGTCTTGCTGGCAGAAATTGAATCTAGCCAGACCACCTACCAGGACACGACGGTGGATCCCCTGACCCGGTACTATTATACGGTAAGTGCCGTAGACCTTTCCGGCAACGTGGGGCCCCGCTCCACTTCTGTCACGCTGGTCACGCGCGGGTTGATTGCCCCGCGAAACCTGGCAGCAGCAGCAGGCCCTCAAAAGAGTACACTGACCTGGACGGCCAATACAGAATCTGAGCTGACGGGGTACGAAGTGTTGCGCTTCAGCAGCCCCACGCAGGCCGAACCGGATATTCGGTTTCAGACGGCATTGACCACATATGTAGATACGCCGCTGGTGGCGGGGCAGACGTATATCTATCGGGTCCGGGCCGTGGGGGTGAGCGGACTCCAGAGCGATGCATCCGCTTTTGTTTCGGCAACGCCGCAAGCGCTCGTGGCGTTACTTGCAGCTCCTCGGAGCGTAACTGCCCGGGCAGATATTCGGCAGATTACGGTTTCTTGGACGGCGAATACAGAACCGGAACTGACGGGGTAGGAAGTGCTGCGGTTCAGCAGCCCAACCCAGCCAGAACCGGTTGCACGTTTTCTGACGGTTTTGACCAGTTACGTGGATTCACCTCTGGTTTCCGGGCAGACGTACGTGTACAGAGTACAGGCTTTGGGATCGGGGAGTCTGCGGAGTGATGTGTCGCAGTTTGTTTCGGCCACAGTTCCGCTGGACAGCAGGCCTCCTGCCGTGCCCGGGGTGCTTTCTGGACGACTTTCTGGGGATACGACCATTCGGCTGACCTGGGTAGCTCCTAAGACGGACGAAGGCGGTGGTCCTTTGAGTGGGCTTGCCAGCTATCGGGTCTACCGCGCAGAAGGCACAGGCAGTGCAGGGTTTCTGGTTCTGGCTACTGTGGATTCTACGCGGGTTAGTTATGACGACGTGGGCTTGAAATCTGCTACGACTTATATTTACCGTGTCAGTGCACTGGATGCCCAGCTAAATGAGAGCGGATTTTCCAGTTCGGTCTCGCAGACTACGGGCAGTACAGGATCAATTTCAGCTCCTACCAATGTGGCGGCTTCGGTACAGAACGATCCGGATTTGGGCACAATTGTGCGGGTCACATGGACGGCCCCCGCTGGTATCACCCTATTTCGGGTGGACCGCCAGGTTGCGGGGTCATCTTCCAATTCCAGTTTTGAAACGGTGGTGCCGTCGCAGTCAGGTACTGTTTACAACGATACCAATATTGTGAGCGGCAGAACCTATATTTACCGCGTACTTTCGCTCCAAGGCTCTCAGTCCAGTACGCCTTCGGAACTCAAGGTTGTTGCCGTGCCTTGACCCCAGTCCGGTGGTTCAGCTTCAAAATGCGCTTTTCCTTCACAGGAAAGGCGCATTTTTTGTCTATAAATTAGAGACTGTATCGGGCGATCTGTCGTTTTTTGGCAATCGGTTCTGGGAAATAGGAAGCAGGAGTCTGGAGGCTGATACCCTGCATGATATTGTAAAAAAGACAGTTGTGCAGCACACCTCTTCGACCAGAACTGGCTGGCACGGGTCCTGCTTTCGGACTGCATACATCGCTCCGTTTTCAAATCAGGTATTCCAGAGGAGGTCGTATGGACCACGTGCTGCTGGTAGGAAAAGACAAACGGTTCTGGAGAGAGATGGCGGGCAGGTTGTCTGGGCGCGGGATCTGTTCCAGGTTCGCCCAGACTGCTGCTGAGGGTGTCCGGGAGGTGCGGAGTTCCGAGGCTTCTGCGGTGTTCACGGAGGTGTTCGATGCTGGGGCCGAAGAGCCGCAGTCTTTGCTGGATGCAATGCGAAAATCTCGTATTGGAACGCCCCTTGTGGTTGTGGGGGAGAATTTGTCCTCCACGCTGGTGCTGTCCGCGATATCGGGTGGAGCCTTCGATTGTCTTCACCGGCCCGTAGCAGACAGGACGCTGGATGCACTATTGACCCGGTTACAGGCCGAACAAGGCGCTGGTTCTACGCTGTGCCCCAAAGAAGAACGTTTGGTTGTGACCGGGGAGCCAGACATGGTTGTTGGCAGGTCTCCAGATATGCTGGAGGCGCTCAAGACGGTGGGTGCCGTGGCTGATACAGGGGCGACGGTGCTGGTTCTGGGGGAAAGTGGAACAGGCAAAGAGTTATTGGCTCGTGCGGTCCATCGGGCGTCCGGGCGTGCCGGGAAATTGGTTGCGGTCAACTGCGCTGCGGTGGCGGAAACACTGATGGAAAGCGAATTCTTCGGTCACGAACGAGGAGCGTTCACCGGGGCGTCAGAGCGTCGCGCAGGATGTTTTGAGCAGGCAGATGGGGGTACGTTATTTCTGGACGAGGTAGGAGATGCTTCTCTTGCATTCCAGGCCAAATTGCTTCGTGTACTGGATCGAGGAGAATTTTATCGGGTGGGAGGCCGGGACCCAATTCAGCCAGATGTGCGTGTTGTGGCAGCAACAAACCGGAACCTGGAGAAGATGGTTGAAGCGGGTACATTCCGCGGAGACCTGTATTTTCGATTGTGCGAGGTGATCGTTCACCTGCCTCCGTTACGGAACCGACGGTTGGATCTGCCTCGGCTGGCCGGGAACATGCTGGCGGGTATTAACCTGAAGACGGGACGGGAGGTTTGGGGGATTTCAAAGGATGCCCTCGAGCGGCTGAAGTCCTATTCCTGGCCTGGCAACATTCGCGAATTGCAAAACGTACTCACACGTTCAGCACTGCGCTGCAGGGGAGGCACGATTTGTCTGGAGCACGTGGGCGTGCTGCAAGAGGAGGAGCCTTGCGATTGCGGGGGCGGCATTCGGACGTTGCAGGAGGTGGAGCGGGGGCATATTCTGGAGATTCTGGACACCGCTGGTTGGAACCGGGGAAGGGCGTGCCAGATGTTGGGGATCTCGCGGCCTACGTTGCGGAGAAAAATGCGGCAATACGGCCTGGAGCAGGCCCCGAACTGTGTTCAGGCAGGGTAAACAAAAGAGCGCTGGCTTCTTCGAGCCAACGCCTTTTGCCCCATCGGGTAGCATCCCTGCTGTTTTTTTACCATAGGAATATGTACTGCGGGCTTCCCTGCCGGCCTGAATATACTATCGGCGGGGGGGAGGCGAATCTTGAGCGCTGTTCAAAAAACCTGCTCCACGCGCTTCCGGCTTGACTTGCGGGGCTTGCTGGTGCATACTTAATGGCGCAGAGAAGGCCAAAGATTTGAGTGTCCATATGAGTTTCCAGAGGAGGGAGTGGCGATGGGTTTTTTGGCAGACCTGGTTTGCACGCGGTGTGACCGGGCGTATGCAAAAGATGTGTTGATGAACTTGAGCCCGTGTTGTGCGGCGCCGCTTTTTGCCAGGTACGATCTGGATGCGGTTACGCTCAAACCGGCAGACCTGTCCGGGCGGATGCCTACCATGTGGCGCTATGCCGAAGTGATGCCTGTGGAGAAAGATGAATGCAGGGTAAGTCTCGGAGAGGGGTTTACGCCGCTGTTACAGGCGTTTTCTCTGGGTAAACGCGTGGGCGTGCCGAAGCTGTATATTAAGGATGAAGGAGCCAATCCTACCGGATCGTTCAAGGCGCGCGGGCTTTCGGCTGCGGTTTCACGGGCATTTGAACTGGGTGCTCGGGCACTGGCAATTCCTTCCGCAGGTAACGCGGGTGGGGCAACAGCGGCTTATGCGGCCCGGGCCGGTATGAAGGCGTATGTTTTTATGCCGAAGGATGTTCCTCTTGCAAACCGGGTGGAGTGCGAGGTGTTGGGAGCGCACGTGGAGTTGGTGGACGGGTTGATTTCGGATTGCGGGCGAATGGTTGCAGAGCGAAAAGAAAAAGAAGGCTGGTTTGACGTGTCCACCTTGAAGGAGCCTTACCGGGTGGAAGGAAAGAAGACCATGGGCTACGAACTGGCCGAGCAGATGGACTGGGTGCTGCCCGATGTGATTCTGTACCCGACTGGAGGAGGAACCGGCCTGATTGGGATGTGGAAAGCGTTTGATGAAATGGAGCAAATGGGTTGGATTGATTCAAAGCGGCCGAAGATGGTGTCCATACAGGCCGCTGGTTGTGCGCCGATTGTGCGGGCTTTTGAGGCTGGAGCCGATGTGGCGGAGCCCTGGAAGGATGCGCATACGGTTGCTTCCGGATTGCGGGTTCCTGGTGCCGTTGGAGATTTTTTGATGTTGCGTGCCATCCGAGAAAGCGGGGGCACGGCCGTGGCGGTAACGGATGAAGAATTAATGGCCTGCGTGAGGGAGGTGGCCGCTGCAACGGGTATTTTTGCGGCCCCCGAGGGGGCTGCCACCCTGGCAGGACTGAAGCACCTGGTGAAACGGGGCCTGGTGTCCGAGACAGACCGGGTGGTTTTGTTTAATACGGGCACAGGGCTAAAATATATTGACGTGATGGAGTCTGGTGCATCATGATTCTTCTGGGTGTACGGGGCCGGACAGACTGGTTTTGGGGACCGGTTTTGAAAGGGGCAACGCGTGCGTGCCGGTGATCTGACACGTCCGCTTGCCCTGGTTTTTTCGCGGTTGGGTACCCAGGTAACCGGGCGGTTGGTGCAATTGCTGCAGGAGCCACTACGCGAGCAGGTGATCGAAATGCTGGACGATGCGGCCGGGCTTTCGCCCGATCGCATGGTTTTTGTGGAGCAGGTGTTGTATGCAGACCTGCTGCGGGTCCAGGAAGAAACCCAGCACGAGGAGGGGACCCCGCTTTTGCGCGAGGTGGTTCCGCTTCAGATCTCGGATGTTGTTGGGTTTTTGTTTTTGCACGCGCCCGTTCAGCCAGTCGCCGAGATCTTGTTACGCCTCCCGGCAGCGTTGCAGGGCGAGGTGCTTTATAAAATTTGTGTGCAGAACTGGAGTGCCCTGGCGCGACGGTTGGGGCGTGCGGAACTGGAATTTTTGAGGGCGTTTGAGGCTGGTTGGCGGGGAGAAGGCCGCTCTGCCAGTCCGGAATTGGGTGCAGAAGTACTGGCACATATCGCTTCAACTGCGGCCGTACGGCGGTTGTTGAGCGATATGTACCGGCTGGACCCGGAGGTTATCGTACAGGTTCGAGATCTCCTGTTCGGGTTCCAGGATCTGGTTCGGCTTTCGGACCGGGAATTTCAGGCTGTACTTGCAGGCGTAGATGCCTGGGATCTGGCCCTGGCAATGCAGACGGCACCGCAGAATCTACGAAGGCGTGTGCTGGCCAATATTTCTC
>JAQCGA010000264.1 GCA_027619145.1 bacterium
TTTTGTCTCAAAGCATTCACCTTTACAACTTCCGTTCCATCATCGCCAGAGCAAGCACCGCCAGGTCAAACGCATGGCAGAGTTCTCCGCGCCGCACCAGTTCCGGCACATCTTCCTTTGCGCACAAGACCACTTCGACATCCGGCTCAGGCTTCCATTCACCACTAACATCCAGCGTCACATCCAGTGCAACATACCCCCACAACCGGTTGCCCAGACGTCCAGAGTCCGGCGTCATTTCGCCCAGCAACTCAATTCGATCTCCTCGGTACCCCGTCTCCTCGTACAGTTCTCTTACCGCCGCTTCCTCGGGTGTTTCGCCGGGGTCCACATGCCCACTGGGAAGTTCCAGCGCATACCCTTCCACGGTAGGGCGATACTGCCGAACAAGCAGTACCATCCCATTGTCTGTAATGGCCAGGGGCGTGACATAGTCAGGCGGCTGAACCACAAAATACGGCTCAACCGCCCCATCCTCTTCCCCGCGAACCAACCCTTTTTCAATAACGTCAAACCAGGGCGTAGAAAAAGCTGTTCTTTGTGATACAATTCTGGGTTCCATCCTGTGTCCGATCTCCTCCGTCCGTCGTTCCAGCCGTACGCAGTGAGTTGCGTTCTGCCAAAGAAAAATCAAGCGCCCCGCGTTGAGGCTGCCAGCGCCACCGCTTCCTGTACCAGGTGTTCTCCGCTACCCGGTGCTAAAGCAGACACAGTGGATTCGTACCCGCCTTCGTCGTATGCCTGTCGAATAGGAATATAGCCTGCGGCATCGTTACTCAGGCTAATAACAAACGTCGGAGAAGACTGCACCGCCTCTTTAATCTGCATACCCAGTTCAACAAAAACCTCACCGGGCAACCCTACCAGCAAAATATCGCCAATCCAGAACGCCTGGATCTCCGTCGAACGGCTGGTTGCCCATTCGAGTCGTTCGGCCCACCGGGGCATCGCCTGTGCTACTTGCAGCGCTTCTCCCAACTCCTTCAGTTCTCGATCTTGCGCATTGCGCCCCGTGGCCTCTTCAAGTGCCTTCTTTGCAGCCTCAATTTGTGCTTCCATTTCTTGCGATTCCGGGAAGGGCCGCAATGGCAATTCAATTTGCTTCCGTTCTACACGGATTTTTGCCTCGCCCGTTGTCTGGACCCATTGCAGCGTCTTCAACGCCACACCTCCCAGAGACAGACCCACCTGACGTTTGGAACGGCCCTGCCGTTGAATGGGTACAATATTCCCTGCGCATCCAAGCGCGAACAAACAGATGCCTCCTTCGGCCTGTTCAATCAGATCCATCGCGTAACCCGGATAATCTGCAGTAATCTCATACCGGCGATCCGTGCTGGACACCGGATGGCAGGCAAAATTAATCAACGTAGCAATCACATCCCCTTCTGCCTCGCCCTCCACTTTCAGCACGCCCACCTCCGGATCCACCGGACCAAACGTCAATCCTTCGTACGGAAGTGGCAACGTCAAACTCATTTCCACCTTGCCATCCTCGCGGATCAATCGACGGTTATAACTGATACCTTCAGCAATCCCCGAACCGCTGCCAATACGCGCCAATCGACGGTCATCAAAAGCCAGTTTCACCGCCGTAGCCAATTTCTGGGCCAACACATCCACGTACGCACGGTGCGCCACATCCGCCGGATCATCACTCTCCTTCTTTTTATTTACATCCGGACCAAAGTGTGTATGTGACCCACACAGCAAAACGTGGTCTTCTTCGATACCCACCGAAGCCTTCACCAGCGCACGCACTTCGGCCGCCAGGTCCGAACTGATCCAGAGGAGATCGCTCGTCACCAATGCCATCGAGGTCTCTCCATCGTCCAGCACCAGGGCTTTTGCGTACAACTCATCGTGTATCGATTCGCTGCCTTTGTCCCGGGCCGAGTACCCGGCCATGGGTCCACCCACAAACGGAGTAATATTCACCCGGGACGCTCCCGCCTGCAACATGGTATACCTCCCTTATTTTTTTATTTTGCCTTCCTGAAGCCTCGCCCATCCTTGCAAAATCGACGGAACCACTGCCGCAGGCTGACCTTGTTTACAGAAAGAGGCCCACATGACATCCCACACGCGCGGATTCCACTGGCACAGGTCAATCCAGTCCGGAATCGTCTTGACGTCTCCTTCTTTTGTATTCACGCGCCCACCAACCACTGGATCTTCCAACGACCCGTTCCACATCTGGCCCAGCAGCGTATGCGAGAACCGCTTCAAGTCGCTCTTCGTAAACACCACACCCCGGCGGCAAGCATCGATTGCAAACCCAATATCGATATGGCCATGGCTGGTATCTTCAATGGCGCTGTGGCCGTGTTCACCTTCTTCAATCCAGTCCCAATAATACCAGGTATACGCGTTGCCTGTTTTCCACAAATGCTTCTTAAAATTCCGCGCCATTTTTTCGGCACGGTCTACATACAGCCTCTTGCGAGATACGGTTTGCAGCGCCAGGTACGCCCGCGCCAAAGACAGGTACTGGTTATGCGGCATAATCCGGTTGGGAAACCGCTCGGTCAACCATGGAGAAAACCGGTATCCACCTGTACGAGTCCCCGTATCTACCCAATCTCGCTCGTGCTTATCCGCAATCAACTTTCCAATCAAATCCAGGTAGGCTTTCGCCTTTTTTCCATACCGGGCTTTCAGCGCTCGCTTTTTTAGCGCATGCTCAATGAACCGGCTCAACGGATACAAAAACATTCCCTGATGCACGAGGTATTCCAGAGGTTCTCCTGCAAATGTTTGCACCCAGAATCGATCTCCGGGATGTGTCTTGCCTTCAATCGTAACCTTAAAGGGCGCAAAAGCTTCCAGCGGCACACCGGGCCGCAACGATTCCTGTTTTAAAACCTTGCGCGTGCCGTATTCTGTCACAGCAACCTTCCGGCCAGGCAAGATCTCTATCACGCGGATGCTGTCCCCAATGGCATCTCCACCTCGGGAGGTCCATACCCGGTCTTCTTGTGGACCAACCTTTCCCGTGCCCTGGTTGTGCATCGCACCCGTACGTATTAGTGCCACCGAATAGGTGGGCGTGACCCAGGTTCCATACCCATCTCCAAAATGATCTTTCATATTGCCCATCATACTGTCAAAATGCCGTACCATTTTGTCCAACCAGCGGGTATTTCCGGTGGTTTCATACAGCTTGATATAGGCATCTAGAAATCCGCTCTCGCCCCACCCCAGGCTGCCCGAATCCGCATTGTCGGACTGACCTTTTCCGTCATTTACGCCAGAATCGTACTCCGTATACGCTCGAATCAGCGCATCTTTGCCAAACGGTGCATCGCCCAAAACCGCTCCTCCTCGTTGTTACAGACCATGGCCAGGCTGCTCTCGTCCAGGGAATGAAATAGTTTCATCATAATAAGGAAAAAACAGCAAACACAAAAATGAAAAAAGGCCCACCAGCCAACTACCGCCGGTGGGCCTCGGACAGGCTGTCCGGAACCTATTTTATAACTTCAAAACTGGTTTCTCGAAATGTTGTCTGACCGGTCTTCAAATCTGTCACCTCCACCTTCAACCAGTGTTTTCCAGAAGATGTGGAAGACAGGTCCAATTCCATATACGTTTTTTCAGACCGTCCATCTCCAAGCTGCTCGTATCCTACGGCAATCTGTCTCTTTTCGCTGGTAAACACACGCACCAACCTGGAAATGACACCCTCTGCTTTGCGCCCAGATGAGTCCCGAGGGCCAATCGTATACTCCACCTTGTACCGGGTCTGATCGAATTCGTCCAATTCCAAATTATAAATCTCATAGTACACGAATACGCTTTGATTTCCTCCAAAAGTACGCGTTGGAATCGGGATGACCTGTAACCCTCCCTTGGTGAATTTATCCGGCTCTTCTGACGCCTTCACCCGCCAGGCCAGTTCCAGTTCACTAATTCGTAGCCCACCTCGAGAAAAATCGTTTACCACAATATCTTGTCTGTACCTGCCCTGGCGGCCAGATAGCCGGTCTTTCATCCGCACCTCCAGGCGGTACGTACCCGGTGGCACAGACAGGCTGACTACATCGGGAACAAATCCACCCGACGCCTGTGTTAAATCTCCACCAGAACGAAAAACCAGGTCTCCTTCACGCCGGCACACCGCGCCGTTGGATTCGTTCAACACCGCCACAGACCGCTCCACCACAATGTCTGTTACATCCCGGTCTGCCAAATACCTGCCCGCACCGTAGGGCACCCCAAGATACACTTCCAGAAGAGATTCACCTTCTTGCTCTGACTGAAAATGTGCCACATCATAATAGAACTCGATAGGCGGGATGCCGCCTGGTGGCGCATAATAATCCGGCGTAACCAGAGCGGCCTGTTCTGCAACCCTCCTGGGGTTGTATTGATTAAAACGGGTCAGAAGCTGGAAGGGCAACCGGGAGTCCATCGGTGGGGGCGCGTAATCAAAAATTCCGCGCATGGACTCGTCTGTAAATGTAATTTCCATTCCTCCATTCACATCCGTATAGACCCACGTCTCCCACGGCACCATCGATCCATCTTCTTGTGCCGTCACCGGTTTAAATTCAGAATAATAGTCCGAACCTCCCCCAAACCCATCCCCCATCGGGCCGCTTCCGCTCATTTGAACGTTTTCAGACCGAAGTAACTCTAAGGACTCGCCGGTCAACTCGCCCTCTGCAGTGAGCCCGCTTGTCAAACGGGGGCCGTTTACGGTAGCTTCCTCCCCCTGGGCCGCCTGTGGGCCGCTGCTTCCTATGACTTCTACCAGACGCTCATTTGCGTATCCATCGGTCATACTCACAGACGCGCCCAGATTAGCTTTTAAGCTCCGAACAGCATAAACCGGCCCACCCAGAAAGCTCATACTCTGTGCGGCAGACCCATAAAGATTCCTGGCAATCCGCTCCCGGACCCGTTGCACTTTTAACGACTGATCAAAGTTTTGCATACTCGACCGAGAACGATACTCCGGCTCACCGAACCGGATATATACCTCGCCCCGCCTATCCCAGGGCTGCTTGCCGCCGGAGAAATTCTGTCGCACAAACCATACCCGGCGATAATGCTCCAGTCGGCGTTCGTTAATCGCAGTGGTCAGGTCCGGATCGTGCCCTGACCAGAACCGGTTGAGAAACACTTTCCGATCCTCTCCGGATGTCCGCGCGTACATATCCACTTCGTCGTTGGTCATCAGAAGTCGCGCATCCTCATAGAGCGTTGCTTCGTCCGTATCCACTGTATCCAGATACTGGTTAAAATACTGGTTCGCCCATTCCAGGCGGCCCATTTTAACACAAGCCTGGGCAAGAACCGCCAGCACAGGAATCTCACCCGGATGCTGCCGAATATACTCTGTCAATAAATCCACAATCCGGTCATAATTCTCCGCTCGAAGATATGCATTGGCCAGAAGACGTCGCCCTCCGGGATCCTCCGGGGCAAGCGCCATATACCGGGCGTAGTGAATAGCCGCCTGCTCAAAGTCTTCTTGCTGAAGCTCGTACCATTGCCCCAATAACTTGAAGGCCGGCGCAAACGCCGGATCAATTCCAAGAATGCGTTCAATATCATGTTTCACATCGTGTTCTTCCATCTGATGCCGGACCAGAGCCATATTGTACCGAGCCTCTACATAGTTCTGGTCGTAACGCAACGCCTTCTGAAAATAATGGATGGCCGTGTACAATCCTTTGGGCTTTTCTTGAAAAACCAGCCCAATCCCGTTGTAGGCTTCGGCCAATCGGTGGTTCATGCTAGTTGCACGTTCAAAAGACACCAGCGCCTGATCCAACTGATTAACCTTCAAATACGCGTAACCGAGCCGCGAATGCCCCAGTGCATAATCTGGTGCCACCCGGGTAACCATCTCCAGAACGGCCTCGGCCGATGGATCGTTTGCCTTGAGCAACTGATCGCCCTGAGCCAGCAACGAATCTACCTGACTTTGATCTATCGCCCGGTCTGCCACCTGAAAACCGTTTGACGCGCGCACCAGTTCTACCAGCCGATACCGGTAAAACGGACTGGTCACCACAGCCTCCCCTTCCACTGCCTCAGCTCGATAAAAATAGCTGATCCGTTTTTCAACAGGATCTGCTGGGGAACGGAACAGATTTTCGAGCAAATTTTCTTCCACACCCTGAGCATAGGTCCCAGCCCATTGTTTGACAGCTTCCAGGTTGGGCGCAGCAACCCCGTTGT
>JAQCGA010000265.1 GCA_027619145.1 bacterium
CCAACGAGCCGATCAACGCAACGCTGGTCAGTGCCGTAATCGCATTGGTCTTTGTCTCCCTTGGAGACGTGGACTTCGTTGCCCAGATCATCAGTATGTTTTTCATGGTCACCTACGGTGCTCTGTGCGGCATCTCTTTCCTCGAACATTTTGCGGGCAATCCATCGTATCGCCCCTCGTTCCGCACCAAATGGTACCTCTCACTGGCAGGCTCCGTAATGTGCTTCATCATGATGTTCCAGATGTCCACGGCATACGCGATCTTGTCTCTTTCCGTCATGTTCGCCATTTACCTGAGCATCCGCGCCACCCAAAAAGATGCCCGTGGCCTGGCAGCAATCTTCCAGGGAGTCACTTTCCAGATCACGCGTTGGTTACAAATCTTTCTCCAGAAACAACACGCCACCCAACACGCCGGAGACTGGCGGCCCTCTTTCATCGCCATCTCTCGGCACACCCTGGACCGGCTCGCGCCTTTCGAACTGCTGAAATGGATCTCTCACCAGCACGGTTTTGGTACCTTCATCCATTACGAAGAAGGGTATCTGTCCAAGGAGCAGGTCACCGAATCCCGGCGTATTCTGAACCAGATGATCTCCAGAACCGAAGCCAGCGGCGCTGGAATCTTCGTAGACACAATGGTCTCTCCCTCGTTCACAACAGCCCTTGCACAAAGCATTCAAATGCCCGGTGTCTCTGGCCTGGAAAACAACAGCCTGCTCTTCGAATTCTCTGGAACCAATCCAGAAGACCTGGCCGAAATTGTCAAAAGTGGAAAAATGGGCGGCAACCTGGGATTTAACGTCTGCGTGTTGCGTTCTTCGGAACATCACTTTGGATACAAACGCACCTTGCACGTCTGGCTCACCCGGTACGACGATCTCAACACCAACCTGATGATCTTGCTCGCCTATATCATCCTGGGCCACCCGGACTGGAAACACGCAGAAATTTCCATTTTCGCCACCTTCCCTACTCAGGAGCTGGCCGAACAGGTCATTGACCTCAACGAGCGTATCGCTTCGGGTCGGTTGCCCATCTCGGCCCGAAACGTCCGCGCACTCCCTGCAGATGACGACGTCTCCCTCAGCCAACTGGTAGACGAACATTCCGCCGGGGCAGACCTCATCATCCTGGGATACAACCTGGATTTGCTGGAGAAGAAAGGAGAGGCAGTATTCCTTGTTCCCGGAATTGCCAAAGACGTACTTTTCGTGAACGCAAACCAGGAAATCACCATTTCCTGAGATAGATGGGATAGGCATTCCCACACCAGCCATTCACCATATCACCTCAAGGAGGCCCCATGCAGAAGTATATGTTCCCCGCCGTGCTGACACTGGTATTTATGGTTGTTTCCTGTTCACCAAAAGAAGACCCGTACGTCGCCAAGTTGGAAGAAAAAGTCCAGGCATACGGTGGCCAGATCGACTCCCTGAATGCTGTTGTCATAGGTTTTTCTGACCAATTGCAAAACTACCGCACCCAGGTGGATTCCGCGCGCACGGCCAACAAAACCCTGGTAACTGCGCTACAAAAAATGACGGACTCCATGCAAGAATACCAGGGTCTCTACAACAAGCAGGTAGCACTCAATGCCGAACTCCGCACCGAGGTAAAACAACTTCGAACCGAACGAGACCGCTCGAAGGAACACGCCCGGAAGCTGGAAAGCCGCGTGGACAGCCTGGACAACGAACTGGATGTACAGCGCAGCCGCATCGCTCGTCTGGAAGGGCAGGTCAAGGAATCCGCTCGGCGCGAAGCCGAAGCCGTCAAAGCCATCACCTCGGTCTTTGTTCTTTCCGGTACCCGGGAAACCCTGGAAAAGCCTGGCTACCTTGAAGTCAAACAGGCCACCATTTTCTCCGACACGTACAAACTGGTGAACTTTCCAGACGTGAACGACAACCGTATAAAAAAGGTAGGCCTGAACGAAGGATTGGAACTGGATGGAGAAGTTCGCTACGTAGTTGATCGCTACGGCAAGCTTACAAAAGGCAAAGGCTACCAGATCTCGCAGACCGGTACAGGACGTTCCCTGGTCATCTTCATGGAATCTTTACTTGAAGGACAGCGCGTCCTGATTGTGATGAAAAAGTAGACCTGTACCAAAAATCGGTATTGTGTCTGCAAAAGCCTCTGACCGTTCAATCGAGCTACGTCCCAGAAGGGTCCCGGAGAAGGTTGACCTCTCCGGGACCCAGGAGACCCTGATGTTGACCCGGATGAATCTTACCACGCGAGTCCTGCTTGCCGGATGGCTCCTTCTTCTCATGGGCCCGGGCACCTCTGCAGCCCAACCGGCTTCCAGCACGGAGATCCAACGCCTGGTCCAGGCCTTCAAGGCCGACCCCCGGGGTCCTTATCAGGGCATCCGCTGGTTCTGCCCGGACGGCACGGTCCGCCCTGCCCAGTCACCTTGCCCGGAACCCGGCGGTATACAACACGCGCTACTACGTGACGACGTCCAGAACCTGGCGAGAACACACGGCATCTATCTGGGCCAGATCCTGGCGGGCACACCGAATAAAGCATTCCTGGACGCCTCCAACCACAACGTCCGCCTGAAACAATATCAGATAGAGAGATACCTCCAGTCGGTGGACAACGGCTGGATTGTACGCAAAGCCCGCTATTACCGGGGTGCCGTACAGGCCGAAGATGAAGACGCCTGGGGCAAGGTTTTTCTCACCGAGATGCTGTCCGAAAACGAACGGCTCAACACACAATTTTTCCTCATGCGCCAGGCCTGCAGAGACATTCCGCACAGCGCCGGCGACAACCGATTGCGCAACATTCGAGGACTGGCAAAAACACTGGGAGACTCTCTTACAAACTTCCAGAATTTACGCATCAAAATTCACGGTCAGCCAGACGCAACAGATCTGGACAGCGTAAAAACCTTCCGTGCCCGAAACCTCTTCAGCGCTACCGTAGACAGCCTCTTCAATGACCTGGAAGCCAACCTCACCGCAGTCTATTTGACCCCAGACAACCACCGCCTGGTCAGCCTGGTTCAACGCCTTCCCGCACGTTCTATCATAACAGATCGAACCCGTGACGCAATCGAAATCCTCAACCGGCAAGACCCGGCCCGCGCCTGTATCAGCCTTTCCGAATTGATGTGGGACATCCGCCTCTTGCTGCCGGAAACTGCTCCGGGTCCAAATCGCCTGGCCCTGATGGACCTGTCTCTTGAACTCGAAACCGTCCTGATGAAAACAGCAGCGACCTGGCACCCTTCTACGTCCGGCTCTTTGCTCGAAAAAGCGTACGGCCTGGCAAAGGCCTCTGCCGCGTGCGGCTTCCTCGAAATCTGGGAATGGAAGGCCCTGGAACCCGAACTCGCGGGACAAGCTACCGGTATTGTGCCACTTGAAACGCTCTTGCGCAGAACCAGCGTCGCGCGCAGGGCCGTTAACTGGGGTGCGGCCACGGTACGGGTCGTGTACGAAACAACCGCGCACCTTTTCAGTCCCTTCGAACCTCTCGCCGCAGGATTTATAGACGACCGCATCCGATCCTCCATCCTGCTCAATCTGGGAAGCACAAGCGGACAATTGGCCGACCTCTCGGCCCGCCTCTCAGGCCTCTCGAACCAGGTGATCGGCCTGGAAGACCAGGCGCAAATCCTGGGGCTCAATCCCGGTTTTGCCGTAGGCGAACTCGAGGTGATTACCGGCCCACCAGAAGACGTGGACTTCCACCCGGACCGGATCTATCTCCTCCAGCGCGCCCCGGCCGAAATGAAACCCGTTGCTGGCATTGCCACCGTCTCCGAAGGCAACACCGTTTCTCACGTCCAACTCCTTGCCCGCAACCTGGGAATTCCCAATGCGGTTCTCTCCCCACAAACGCTCAACGCTTTGCTTCCGTACTCAGGCCAGCGTTTCTTCTATGCCGTATCTCCGCGCGGTGCCGTGGTACTCAAGCCTGCATCCGAAATGACAACAGAGGAAGCCGCCCTGGTCGAAGTACGAACGCGCCGGGAAGAAATGGTCACCGTCCCCACAGACCGCATCGACCTTTCCGTGGCCCGGTTGCTCCCCCTTATCGATCTAAACGCTACGGACTCCGGCCGCCTCTGCGGTCCCAAGGCCGCCAACCTGGGACAGTTGCGCACGCTTTTTCCAAACCGGGTTGCACCCGGCCTGGTCATCCCCTTCGGCATCTTCCGGCAACACCTGGACCAGCCCATGCCCGGAACCGGGGTGAGTTTCTGGGAATTTCTACAAGATACATTCGAAAACGCAGAAATGGCCAGGCATCAAAACACGCCCTCTACCGAAATCGACCGTCGGGTTCTGGGCAGACTTTCACAACTACGCGAAGCCATCCAGAAAATCCCTTTCTTGCCCGAATTCGGAGAAACACTCGAACGCAGCTTCCTGGACGTCTTTGAAGCGCCCTTTGGAAACGTGCCCATTTTTGTCCGTAGCGACACCAACATGGAAGACCTGAAAGAATTTACCGGTGCCGGACTCAACCTCACGGTACCCAACGTACTCGAACGCGAACAGGTTCTACAGGCCATCCGCAACGTTTGGGCCTCTCCATATACCGAACGCAGCTACCGGTGGCGTCAGAAATACTTGCTCAACCCGGAAAACGTGTACCCCTCCATTCTCCTCCTTCGCAGCGTCAACGTAGAAAAATCCGGCGTTCTCATCACCACAGGCGTAACCTCCGGTAACTCTGCCGACCTCACAGCAGCTTTTAACCGGGGCGTAGGCGGTGCCGTAGAAGGCCAGGCCGCCGAATCCTATTTGCTCCAGGCAGAAGGGAACGATATCCTGCTGTCTCCTTCCCGCGAGCCCGTGTACACATCCCTCCCGCCCTCTGGTGGCGTGCGAAAAATACATACAACGTTCGAACATTCCGTGCTGAACTGGGCCGAACGGTCCGCACTCCGCCGGCAGGCCATCGAAATTCGCGCCCGCCTTCCAGGCACCCCCGGCATCGAATCCAATGGCCCCTTCGACGTAGAATTGGGATTCCTGGATGGCGAAATCTGGCTCTTCCAGGTACGCCCCTTTGTAGAAAATCGCCGCGCCCGTTCCTCCACCTATCTCCAGAGCCTGGACCCCGAGTTGCCTGAAGACGCCGAGGTCAATCTGAAAGAGGAACTCAAACCATGATCCCACGTCTGCTGGTTACCGCACTGCTCCTGCTGTTGTCCGCCGCTTACCTGCGTGCCTACCCAATAGATGGGTACGAACAAACCGGAATCCGGCGCCTCGAACGCACCCGCCTAAATATTGAAAGCGGCCGCTCCGCCCTTCCATCCGGCGCTCGGAACTCCCTGGCAGACATCCGCCTGAACCTGGCCGATTCCGCAGGTCTCGAAAACGAGGCCTTTCCCGCACCGGATCCTGCCCTGCAGAAACGCCTGGAATCCCTCTTTCCGGACCGGCACGAAAGCTACTCCGTTGCACTTTTGGATCTCCGGCAAGAAGGCCCACCACGGTTTGCGGCTTACCAGGCAGACCGAACGTTTTCGCCCGGTAGCGTGGGCAAACTCGCCATTGCCGCCGGTCTCTTCAATGAACTGCGCAACCTGTTCCCAGATGATCCCGAAGCGCGTCAATCCCTTTTGCGCACCCGAAAAATTGGTGCCGGGAAATGGATTCTGGGCGATCACCACGAAGTTCCCCTATACACCCCAGAAGATAGCAGCTTCGTTTCTCGCCCCATTCAGGAAGGGGACGTTTTCTCGCTCTACGAGTGGACAGATCACATGCTCTCGGCCAGCGCCAATTCTGCCGCCAGCACCGTCTGGAAAGAAATCATGCTCATGCGTGCCTTCGCACAAAACTACCCTCCCTCGCCGGAACAGGAAGAAGCCTTTTTTCGAACTACCTCAAAAGCCGAACTCGGCCGCATGGCCCTCTCCGTGGTAAACGACCCACTCCGTGCCTCTGGCATTGCAGAACAGGACTGGAGGCTGGGTTCTTTTTTTACTGGAACCGGGCAGCGTATGGTCCCCTCAGGCGGAGGCAGCCATGCCAGCCCCCGGGGCCTCCTTCTCTTCCTCATGCGCCTCGAACAGGGCCGCGTGGTGGACGCCTGGTCCAGCCTGGAAATCAAGCGACTCCTGTATATGACTGCGAAACGTATCCGCTACGCCTCCTCACCTGCGCTTTCAAAAT
>JAQCGA010000266.1 GCA_027619145.1 bacterium
CCACGGAAAGCACAATCGCCAAACATGCCCTCTAAACACCATCCCTACGGAACCCAGTCTCTCTTATCCTCACACCCTCAACGTCCACCTTCCGGAACCCGACCAACGGATTAAAAACCACGTATTTCTGGGCCACAACTATACCGCTATCCGTTTGCCAGAACAAGACCTCTCCCAGGAACAGGCCCAGGCGCTGGTGGCGTCGCCTCCTCCAGAAACGCTCCTTGCATTTCAGGAACACGCGGCCCGATACCTGCTAACTGGAGAACAGCCCTACCTGGTGGCCGGGCTCAACATCCTCCTGCGCCTGTGTGACCTCTATGAATCCGATGCCAACCGCCAAATGACCTGGCCAGAAGAAACCAACGCGTACACCATTTTTGCCATGTGGGACGCCGTAGAAGAATCCCCGGTCTTCTCTGACGACCAACGCCTCCGCATTTCTCAAATGTTCCTCAAGTTCCTGCACAGCCTCGTCGCCAAAACATCGGACTACGACAACCTGGAAAACCACGACACCATTCTCTGGAACCATACAACCTTTCCTCTCCTGGGGCTCTACTGGGGCGGTCGGTATTTTCATAAATACTACGGCCTAAGATCCGTAGAAGACTATCTGAACAAGGCAGAAGCCGCTTTTGCGGGCCAGGAAAAATCCTGGAAACCTCAGTGCGATGCAGACAGCTATTTAACCCTTACCATGCGCCACACCATCGAGTACGCCCTGGCAGAAGGAAAAATGGGATTCTTCGAGTCCGGCAACATCGACCGATACGCCGAATACCTGATGGGAATTGCAGACAACCAGGGACGCGCCGCAGGCTTTGGCGACTCGGGCCTTCAAACGACCAGCAGCATTCCCCTGGCCGGGCTGCCGTATGCATTTTGGTACACACAAAATCCGCGGTACCTGGGGTATCTCAACATGATCTCCGGCGGACCGTGGCCCAACCCTTATCATCAAAGTGCAAACCCGGCCTCACCAGACCAAATTGTTGGCGTGGCAACCTACCCTCTGGACCGGCAAGTATACGCATACACAGCCCAACGTCCGTATTACAACGAACCGTCTGGCCCACCCAACATCCCGTTTGAACAAGATTCAGAAAAAATCGCTTTTCGTTCCGGCCTGGCCCCAGACGACCAGTATTTCATCCTGGACGGATACGGCCGCGGGAAACACCATCATTACGACACCAACGCAATCCTCAAACTCACCGACGGCGGAGAAGACTGGCTGATTGACGCGGACTACCTCGTGCGCAATACAACAGAGCACAACATGATCAGCGTAGTCCAGGACGGCCGAGTGGCTCAATGCGTGCCCGAATGCGCCGCCCTCCTTCACTACAGCGATCTTCCAGCCTACGGCTTTACCAATACCCTTGTAAAAAACTACAACGTGAACTGGTACAGAAACATCTTCTGGAAAAAAGGCGACTGGATCGTCATACTCGACGAGATGAAAGCGAACGAAAAAGGACAGTACAACTTTGATGCCGTCTGGAAAACCCTGGACCACGGCAAGATTGAGCTCCAGGACAACCGCCTTACGATTTGTCGCAACATAGGCAAAACCGACGACACCCACACCTTTGTTCTGGACAATGCCTCAGGAGAACATGCCACACTCCGCACGCGTACAGGCACCCCCGGACCGGTCAAAATGCTGGTCCAGCGCCACGCCGCCATACTCCAGCCCGAAGACCAGTACACCATTCAGAACCTGCTTTACCGGAACCCTCCTGGGCAGACCCGAGACTATACCCTGCATAAGCGCGATGACCGCACGGCCCTCCTTCATACCCCGGCCCCCCTGCTTCTTGGAACAGGCCACCTGCACATTGATGACCTGCAAGTCACGGCCGCCCAGTTCTGCATCTCCGAACAGGCCATTGCGGTCAATGGCGCTACGGACTTTCGCCTGGGCGCAATTCCCCTCAGTTCCGAAACTCCTTTTGCACTGGAATTGCATCTGCCCAGTGGAGAAACTACGATATTCGTTACCCAACAAACCGAAATCTCCCGGCGCAACAGCTCTCCTCTTCAAATCAAGCCAGGAACCCACAGGATCCTCCTGGATGTTTCAGACTGGGAAACCAGCCTGATCAAAAACGCTCTCACCTCTGTCCGCACACCCGCTACATCCCACCGGGCACCCGCCATTCAGACACAACAACCTGCCCCGTTAACAGAAAGCTGGTCCATTCCTCCGGAATCCGCTACAGAAAAGATTCACCATGTAATCCCCTGGCGCGTCCCCATGCGTTTTGGAGAGACACCCGCAGCTGGCCTCCTGGTCTGCCAGGGGCGCAAACTCAAACATGTTGGCCCCGATGGTGTCATCCACTGGACATTTACCACAAAAGGTGTGGTCCGTTGTGTAACTTCTGGTGATATTGACGGAGACGGCCAAACTGAAATTCTCTGCGGCGGAGACGACGAACACATCCACATCCTGGACCAGGATGGCCATGAACGCAGTCACCACCACCTGACAGAACGCCTCATCGTTGGCCAGGGAGGTACAGAAAACCCCTGTGTAAACGTGCTGCTCGCCCAGGACGTAAACAACGACGGCCACGTAGAAATTGTTGCCGGTTGCACCAACTCTCAACTCAGCATGTTCGATATTCAGTTCAATCGCCTCTGGAACCGGGGCGGCATCTATCACGGGGCAAAACAAATCCAGGCGGTGGATCTGTATGGAGACAACCAGATAACGCTCCTGGTCTCAGATCACTACGGAAGCGTACACGCCATAGGCCCGGACGGGAAAGAAATCGGCCGGGCCTATGCCGAACTGGGAGATGTTGCGTTTGATGCCGCAGATATCAACGCCGACGGGAGCCTAGAAATTATCAACGGATCAGGAACAGGAACCCTCGTAGCGTTCAACGCATCCTTTGAACCCATCTGGCAATTCAATAACTACGGTTACAACTTCCGCGAGGTTCTCTGCCTGGACCCACAAAATAATGGATATCCCGGCGTACTGGTAGCCTCGGACACAGGCTTCATCTACTGCCTGGACTCAGTGGGAGCCGTCCGCTGGCAAGCAGACCTGGGCGCTCCGGTAACCTGTCTGACCCGAGTCCGTTCCATCGAAGGAAACACCGAACTTGCCGCCGGACTATCGAACGGAATGCTGTATACCTTGAACCTGGAGGGTCAGTGCCTTGGTACACACCACGGAAATTTTCCCATAAAGACCGTGCTGGGTATCCATGCCGATAAGCACAACCCACGCCAGATTGTTGCCATTGACAGCCAAAATCAACTGCGCGTATTCCACTGAGTCGCTACCTAATACACTCGCTGGCCTTCACATCATATTCAAAAATCACTCGACACGGCCCGTCTTCCACTGTAGATTATGCCAATCCATTTTTAGACCTTGACCCTGGCAACCTGCTATGACTGAATCCGACCTGCAAGATATCTTACAGAATACAACAGACTTTCCTGCACTTTCTGAGGTGGCTGCCGAAATTGTAGATCTCACTACCCGGCTGAGTGCACCCGTACACCAGGTTGCAGAACTCCTGCAGGCAGACCAGGCCCTCCTCAAGCGGATGCTCGTGGTCATCAATTCGCCCTTCTACAAATTTTCAGACCCCATTACCAGGATCGACCAGGCCATTACCCTCATGGGATATAAGAAAATCTGCATGTTGGCAGTGGCCCTTTCCTTGATGGAGCTGTTCCCGCCTGAACAATCCGGCGAATTCGACCAGGTAAATTTCTGGAAAAACGCCGTCTGCACCGCCGTTTCGGCTGCAGAGATTGCTGCCCGTCTGCCCAAAGACCTGCCGGAAGAAGCCTTCACCGTGGGACTGTTGCAGGATGCAGGTATCCTGCTCCTCGGGCGCTGCCGCCCTCTCACTTACGGGCGTGCACTCGGGTTTGCACAGGCCAAGGAAATCCATATGGCTCAAGCCGAACGTGAAATCCTGGGTCTGGACCATGCTGTAGCGGGTGCCGTTCTATGCAGGCATTGGAAACTACCCGCCCTATTTGCGAATATTGTGCGCGACCATCACTTCTTCGAATTTGGGGAAACCTCCGCAGAGAACCAGGGATCTGTTACTCGCGTGGCCAATCTCGCCAGCCTCTTCACCGCCGCATTTTACGACAACAACAACGAACAGCTCCGGCAATCCCTTTACGAACGGGCACAGACTTTTTTTAAATTCAGCCCCGCTCGCGTAGACGAGATCCTGGCTACCGTCCCAGACCAGCTCCAGAAAATTGGCACGGCATTCGCCATCCCCGTCGAAGATCAAGAAGAAATCCCCGAGGAAACCCCCTACCTTGAATACTGCTCGAAATGCGGCGCGCCCGGAGGCACCAAGTTTTGCAAGGAGTGCGGCGCCAACCTGGAAATCCAGGAAGCCAAACCCCGCTTGAGCATGGACAAGATCCTTATTGCCGAAGACTCAGCGGCTACGCGCCTCGCCCTTTCCATCTTGATTCGTAGAATGGGATACTCTCCAGTAGAAGCCCTCAACGGTGCAGATGCGCTCCGTCTTGCACGCAAAGAAAGACCCGGCATGATCCTGATGGACATTCAAATGCCGGGCATGAGCGGCCTGGAAGCCTTGCAGAAAATTCGTCAAGAAGCCGACATCGCGCATATCCCCATCGTGATGCTTACGTCCATCACAAGCGCAGAAACGGTAATTGAAGCACTTCAAGCTGGTGCCAATGACTACGTGGTCAAACCGTTCACTGCCTCCATTGTCCAGGACAGAGTCCAGAAGCACATGGACCCGAACAACGTCTGACTACCGGCCTCATTCTGCCAGCACATCGGACAAGCATTCCTTTAGTCTTTGTACGGTAAAAGGTTTTGTCAGAAACCCCCGAAACAGACCTTCCACATCGACTGGCAGTTCAGCCCACCCCGTCATCAGTACAATGGGAAGATTGGGGGCGATCTGCTGAATCTCGCGGGCAACATCCGCGCCGTTCAAACGCGGCATAGAAAAATCAACCAGCGCCACATCAAAACACCCCTCCTTCAGCAATCCCAACCCGGCCTCCCCTTCGCTTGCCACGCTTACGTCACAGTCTGGAAGTGCCAGGCGCAACAGATTCTGAACGTATTCATCATCTTCTACTACCAGGACCTGTCGTCCTCGTAAGGAACGTCCTGAATCCATCTGGTTTTGCTTCTGATCTTCATCTTTCCCAGGAAACCGGATCAAGAACCTGCTGCCTTCCCCTACCGTGCTGTCCACTTCGATACGCCCCCCCATCTGCTCCACAACCCGATAACAAAACGCCATCCCCAGTCCGTGGCCCCGATCCCCTTTTGTAGTAAAAAACAGCTCTCCCAGCCTCCGGAGCACATCAGGAGGCATGCCCACCCCGGTATCTTCTGCAGAAAGAAAGATCCGACCATCCTCATCCCACGTTCGAATCGAAATCCTGCCACCTTCCGGCATCGCATCCACAGCGTTAAAGATCAGATTGGTAAGGACCTCGTCCACCTCGGAAGGCCTACCATAAACCCGGTTTTGCGCACGAAGATCCAGGTCCAATTCGATCTTTCGGCCCTCCGATTCGGCCTGATTTTTCCACTTTGGCCTTGAGGCCATCGCACAACTTTCCACAACGGTATTCAGATCCAAAAACGCAGGCGGTGCTTCTCCTGACGCGCCTGTGCCGGCCTGAATTCTGCTTACCATCTCGGTGGCTCGACCAGCGGCATTCAAAATCACCCCAACCAGGCTCCGCGCCTCCTCCGGCAGTCCATCGATTTCTTTGAGCAGTTGTGCATTGCCCAGTATCCCAACAATGGCATTACTGAAGTTGTGTGCAACGCCACTGGCCATCTCGCCCATCAAGCGCTGCCTCTCAGTACGCAGCAACTGCTCTTCCATCACCTTCCGAGATGTGAGATCCCACCCCATCCCAACAATGCCAAGAATTTCGCCCGTTTTCGACTGAATCAAAACCGTGCGTAGCTGCAACAGGACTTCGGAAGCATTCCTTCTCCGGCACAGCACCTCTCCACTCCACTGCCCATAGGCCAGCGTCATCTCCATCATCTGGCCAATCTGGTCCAAATCGGACAACATATTCCACAGAAATCGCCCGGTCAGCTCCACCGAGC
>JAQCGA010000267.1 GCA_027619145.1 bacterium
CAGCCCGGTGCTCGTTGTGCGGTAGAGCCTTATCTCAATTGCGGCCGGTGTATTGCCTGCCAACAGGGAAAGACAAATTGCTGCGTTGAATTGCGCCTGATAGGCGTGCATATTGATGGGGGTATGCGCGAGTCAATCCTGGTTCCGTCGAACAAACTGCATGAATCTAATGTTTTGCAGACAGACCAGCTTGCGCTGGTGGAAATGCTGGGCATTGGGGCGCACGCAGTGGATCGGGCAAATCTTGCAAAAGGAGAAACCGCGCTGGTGATTGGTGCTGGACCCATTGGACTTTCGGTGATTCAGTTTGCGCAAATTGCGGGAGCACGTGTCATTCTGATGGAGGTGAGTCAGACTCGGATTGCCTTTTGCAAGTCGCAGTTTGGGGTAGAGGAAGTGATTCAGGCAGGCGAAAATGCGCTAGGAGAACTTCGGGATTTGCTTGGAGGCGAGTTGCCCACTGCGGTGTTCGATGCGACCGGAAATCCGAATTCGATGAATGCGGCGTTTCAATACGTGGCCAATGGGGGGCGACTGGTTTTTGTGGGGTTGGTGCAGAGCGATATTACTTTTTTTGATCCTGAGTTTCACCGCCGGGAGATTACTCTGCTGGCTACCCGGAATTCGCTGAGTAAGGATTTTGTACGCATTGTTCGGCTGATGGAAGAAGGAACGGTGGATACCCGGCCCTGGATTACACATGGGGCAACATTTGAAGACTTTGTAGAGCAATTTCCTGCCTGGCTGGAGCCGGAGCAGGGGGTTGTGAAGGCGATGTTGACTCTGTGAAAAGTGGGTGAAGTTTAGATGCCAAATTCTATGCCGCAGGGCGCACGATATGTGATTCCGGCCGGTCGATGCCGGGTGGAAGAGGAGATTCAGCGGAGCCGGTTTATCAGTACGTTGGAGTATGCGGCTACCGTAGAAGATGCACGTGCGTTTGTAGAAGAAGTGCGTGGCGAGTTTCCGGATGCAAGCCACAATTGTTGGGCATATCTTGTGGGGCCGCCGGGTAGTTCGGGAAGTGTGGGGATGAGCGATGATGGAGAACCGCATGGTACGGCGGGGCGTCCGATGTTGAATATGTTGATGCATAGCGAAGTGGGCGATGTGGCGGTGGTGGTTACACGGTATTTTGGTGGGACGAAGCTGGGCAAAGGGGGTTTGGTTCGGGCTTATTCGGGTGGGGTGCAGGCGGCGCTACAACGTGTGAAGCGGGCCGAGCGTGTGACGTACGCAATGCTACACATGATCATAGACTATACGCACGTGGCAGGGTTGCAGCGGATGCTGCCGGATTTTGAAGCTACAATAGAGTCGGAACAATTTAGCGCGGATGCGGAGTTGCGGTTGAAGTTGCCCGAAGAACATGTGGAGGATTTCCAGAAAGCGGCAGGCGATTTGACGAGCGGTCAAATGATTCTGGAGCGTGAGGACGGTTGAAGCGAAGATTTTTGTTTTTACAGAGGTGGGTTTCTCTGCCTTGTCGCAGTCTTGTTTTAATGGGATTCCTACTTATCGAGTCTGAAAGGAGCATATACAATGGATCGAGCGGCATTGTTGGGCGGTGTGCCCGTGCGAAAAAAGCCTTTTCCGGCCTGGCCGCAGTCGGACGGGCGGGATCTGAAATTTCTCCAGGGTGTGCTGGAGACGAGCCAATGGGGCGGTACCATTCACGGGCCAAAAGTGCAGGAGATTTGTGAACGGTATGCGGATTTTGTGGATGCAGGTTACGGGGTGGGTATGGCCAGCTGCACGGCCGGGTTGGAGCTTTCGTTGCGGGCATTTGATATTGGGCCGGGCGATGAGGTCATTGTGCCGGCCTATACATTTATTGCCACATCTCTGGTTCCATTGATGGTAGGGGCAGATGTTGTGTTTGCAGATATGGATCCGAAGACGTTGTGTCTTACGCCGGAAGCGATTGAAGCGGCAGTGGGGCCAAACACGAAGGCTATCATTCCGGTACATTTTGCTGGCCATGCGGCAGATGTGGAGGGGATTCAGGCGGTGGCCCGAAAGCACGGATTGAAGGTGATTTGGGACGCGGCGCATGCGCACACGACGGAGTGGCGCGGTAAAGGTGTGGGTGGGTTGGGTGAGGTGGCGGTGTACAGTTTTAACCACGCAAAGAATTTGACGTGTGGCGAAGGTGGAATGGTAACGACGAATGACGAGGAACTTGCAGATTTGTTGCGGTACTCGTTATCCACATTTGGGCGCAAAAAAGGTCGGCCCTGGTACGAACACCACCGTTTGGGTTTCAGTGAACCGTTGACGGAGTTTCAGGGGGCAATTTTGCTGGGGCAGTTTGAGCAACTGGACGAACAGAGCCGGGTGCGGGAGAAGAATGCGGAGCTGTTGATTCGTGGGTTGTCTGAAATTGAGGGTGTCGATCCGCCTTATATTTCATCGGATACAACACGGCATGGGTGGCATGTGTTTATGATGACGTATCATCCGGAGGCATTTGAGGGATTACCGAAAGAACTGTTTAAGGAAGCCCTGGCCGCCGAAGGGATCCTCACCGGCGGATATGGGTATCCGCTGTACGATAATCCGATGTATATCCAGGAAACAGGGAAAGTGGTAGGGGCGCACTCGAAGTTTCGTAAGATGCCCTGTCCGGTGAGCGAGTGGGCCTGCTCGGAAGGGATTTTCTCAATTTCGCAGTCTATGTTGCTGGACGGCCCGGATGGGATGAACGATATTGTGAATGCGATTGCGAAGGTGAAGGCCAATGCCGGGGATCTTTTAGCGCAACGGAAGGGCGAGTAATGGCTGAACATTCTTGCTGGGGTTCCTGCCGAGGCGCGGTTTCACTTACGTTCGATGACGGCCGGACCAGCCAGCTTCAAAAGGCGATTCCGGCAATGAACAAATTCGGCGTTCGGGGTACGTTTTATCTGAATCCGAGGGGAGACAACTGGAAAGAACGGCTGGCACCCTGGGTAGATGTGGCCGCTGCGGGACACGAGATTGGGAATCATTCATTGTCCCATGCCTGTTCGAATAATTTGATTGGCAGGACGGGTGGGCTGGAGGATTTGAGCGTGGCCGAGGTGGAGCAGGATATTCTGGCCGCACAGGAGCGATTGGTGGAGTTGGTGCCACACCAGAAGAAATGGACGTTTGCTTACCCGTGTTATCAGACATTTGTGGGGCGGGGCACTGGACGGCAAAGTTATGTGCCGGTGGTGACCCAGCATTTTTTAAGTGGACGCGCCGGAGGTGAGTATGGGATTGCCAACCAGCCGGAATTCATGGATCTGGCCTGTGTGCATGGGCTGGCCACGGACCGGATGAGCGGGTTCGAGATGGTCGGGCTGGTAGAGGCGCTGGCCATGCAGGGCCAGTGGGTGAATCTGGTATTTCACGATATTGATGGTGCGCGGCTGACGGTGGGCGGGTATGATTTTAACATGTTGTTGGAATATTTGCAGCGTCGTTCGAACGAGGTGTGGACGGCACCTGCTGTGGAAGTGTCGGAAAAGATTGCTACATTTCAAAAAGAGTATCTGTAGAACTGTGTGGGTGTTCGACCATGGAATCGGGAGCGTTATCAGGAAAAGGGAATATGAGTAAGAAACGACGAAAGAACCGGCAGGCGGTAAAACAGACGGGCTCCGAGCAGATTCGGGGTTCGGTAGAGACGTTGAGTGAGCACCTGTTCTGGATTGCGGATACGTGCAGTGTATATGGCGTGCGTGCAAATGGAAAGACGCTGCTGATCGATTGCGGAACGGGAATTCGGCCAGGTGCGGACAGGGGGGCCGGGTCAGTGGAGCAGGTGTTCTTGACGCATTTTCATCGGGATCAGTGCGCATCTGCACCGGCCTGGCAGACGCATGGTGCCGGGGTGGTGGTGCCGTTTTCGGAGAAGCGATTTTACGAAGAGGCGGATCTGCTGCGTGCGGGGTATGACATCTATGATAATTATACTTCGTACTATCCTACATTTGGGCCGCTACAAGATGTGACTCCAGAAGGGTATGCGCACGATTATGAGGCGCTGACCTGGCAGGGCATGCGGTTCGAGGTGGTGCCGCTTCCCGGGCATACGTTTGGTTCGGTGGGGTATTTGTTTGAGGTGGATGGAGAGCGGGTGCTGGCGTGCGGAGATTTGATGAGTGCACCAGGAAAAATGCATGAGTACTATTCCAGCCAGTGGCGGTATATGGATTTTCAGGGGCACGCACAACACCTGGAGAGCCTGAAGCGAGCGGAGGCTCTGGGTGTGGACCGGGTGTTGCCAGGACACGGGGTGCCTTTTGAAGCGACTCGGGAAGCATTTGGGGAATTGCGCAGTGCGCTGGAAGAATTATACGCGCTGTTCCATGGGCGGCGGTACGAGTACTTTCACCCGGTTTTTCGGCGGTTGACGCCGCATGTGGTGGAGGTGTCGAATGCGGAGGCGAAGTCGTATTTGATTTGTGACGATGCGGGGCACGCGGTGATGATTGACTGCGGGTATACGGACCACGCACGTATTTCGGCAAATCCCCACCGGTTCATTGACCATTTGACGCCGCATCTGGAACGGGAGCTGGGGATTCGTACGGTGGAATGGTTTCTTCCGTCGCATTATCACGACGATCATCTGGCGGGACTACCTGCGTTGCAGGCGAAGTACGGAACACAGGTGGTTTCGTCTCCAGAGCTAAAAGATATTCTGGAGCATCCGGAACGCTACGATATGCCCTGTCTGGTGCCGCGTGAAACCCATGTGGATCAGGTGGTAAACCGAGGAGAGGCATTCCAGTGGCGTGGGATTGATTTTTATATGGAGCAGCATCCGGGGCAGACGCTGTACCACCATCTGATCCGGTTTGAGGTGGACCGGCGACGGTTCTTGAGCATTGGCGACAATATTTCTGGTGCGTGTTTCCGTGAGAAGCGAGATTATATCCATTCGTTTATTCCCAAGAACCGGACGCCGGTTTCCAGCTACGGAGATATGCCCCGGCAAATTCTGGAGGCGCAGCCGCACGTGTTGTTGACTGGCCACGGGGGCGCGGTGCTGTTTGACGAGGGCAAGACGGAGCGCTGGCAGGAGTGGATGGATCGGTGGCAAGCGCTGTTTACACAGATCCTGGACCAGCCGCATGCAGATATGGGAATGGACCCGCACTGGGTGGAGTTCTATCCGTACAAGGTGCGTATACAGCCAGGAGAGACGGTGCGATATACGGTTACGGTACGGAATTATGAAGAGGATGTGCGGGTATGTGCACTGCGATTCCGATCTGTGGAAGGTGTAGGATTAGAACCGCAAGAAGTAGAGATGCGGGTACGTGGTGGGGAAAGTTCACAGTGCGAGGTGGAGGCCCGGTTTCCGGAGGCGTTTAAAACGCATTCTTTACCGGTGGTTGCGGATGTGACATGGAATGGGCAGGCGTTGGGAGAAATTGCTGAGGCGATTGCGTACTGGTAAGATCACGATGGTCCAGGGATTGGGCCGATTTTCAGGGAGCATTTTTATGGCAGACGAGCGTGTGTTTGTTGGGGATTTGACCCGGAAGGAATTCCGGGAGCGGATGCAGGCAGGTACAATCCGGGCGGCCATTGTACCCACGGCAGCTACGGAGCAGCACAACGAGCACCTGGAGATGATTCATGATACGCTACACGTGACCTACATGGCAGAGCAGGCGGCCAAACGGCTCCACCCTCAGGTGGTGGTTGCTTCGCCGATCAGTATTGGGGTGTCCGAGCACTGGATGGAACATATTGGAACGCTGACGGTGCGGCCGGAGATTTTTTGTGAATATGTATTTGATGTGTGCAAATCGCTGAAGCGGGCAGGTGTGGAGAATATTTTGATTTTGAATGGCCACGGTGGGAATGTGAAGCCGTTGATGCGCCGCCTGGATGAATACCGGGATAAGTTGAAAGTGAACCTGCGGTTTCAGTCTTACTGGGATGTGTACGATCCGGCACTGGTGCGGGAGTTGATGGAGAAGAAGAGGCTCCCAGGTCACGCGTGTGAATTTGAGACCTCTACGATGCTGGTGCTGGCGCCTGAGCGGGTGCATAAGGAGGATATTGATAACGAAGCGGCTGCGCTGGGTACGAAAGAAAAAGGAGAGCGGCTGCTGGAACCGGCGGTTGAGGGCGTG
>JAQCGA010000268.1 GCA_027619145.1 bacterium
CCAAGTTGCGGGTGCTGGAACCGTTTCCAGGGCTTGAACAGGGGGGACCGCGATTTGAGGCGATCCCACCATTTCATCAGGCGTCGCATCTGAGCTTCGTATTCTTCGTCGTTTTCTACTGTGAACTGTTCTTGTGTTGAGATACCCGCGCTGTCTTTGATGGTACCCAATTCAAATTCGTAAACGTAGAGTCCCAGGTGCTGGTATCCAAAGTTGTGAAAATGACCGCGCAGATTTATATCCCGGTTCCGGGTGCCGTGGTATTTGATGACGGGAATGACCGGGAAGCCGGTTTCTTTTTCGCCAATGCGAGCCAGGTCTTCAATTTGTCGCTCATCAGATTCATCCAGGTCGCTCAATGATCCGGTGGACGGTGGCCGGAGGACAGCGGCCGGACCCGTGTGGTATCCGAGGACGCCGAAGAGGTTGGGGCGACTGTGCAAGAATTCTGCCAGGTGGCGCATTTCTGGTTCACTGAAAGGGAAGTCGCCTGCGCCGGGTTGTTCGGGTTCGGGGCGCCAGTCGAAGGACCAGTTTCGGTTCCAGTCGAAGGCACGACCTTCGCTGAACACGCGGTCTGTTCCGTCCCAATCGTGGATGATTCCTTCGGGCATGACACGGTAGAAAGGGCCTTTTGAAGTGGTCTGACGACGGATGAGCAGACGAGTATCTTTGGGGTCTACCACAAAGGCCCCGTCCGGGTGTTTCTGGCGCATGGTAAGAATGAGCCCATCGTTGTTGACATCTTCCTGACAGAGGGTATTGGGCGGCCGGTTGTTCCAGTCTGTGCGGCTGCGAATGCGGCCAGACGTGGTTACCACGTGTTCGGCTCCATCCGGGTTCAAGCGTGGGACAATATAAAAGGTTACACGGGAGAGCAGGTTGGACCGGGAATGGTCTATCAGAAGCTGGCGTGCGGTGTAAAGGGCTGCGTGGGTACCGGCCAGTTCACCAGCGTGAATATTTCCGTGTAGCAGGTAGGCCGGCCGGTCTTCGGGGGCACCGGTTTTGAAGTCTGTGACAACCAGGAGGTGGATCTCGCGCCCTTCTCGGGATTTTCCCAGCGATTGAAGCTTGCAAAGGTTGGGGTGTGCGGAAGCGAGTTTGGACAGGAATTCGGTTACATCCTGAAAAGAAAAAAACTGACGAAAAGGAAGTGCGGGTACGCGAGGTCTGAGTGGCATTGGAAGACTCCTTGAGAGCCGGACCGCATCTGACCGGTCTCATGGTATAAGGTTTTTTCTCCTTCACACCTGGTTCATTTTTCTATATTTTCTAAGTATATGTTTTTGCGGGGTAGCATTCAATCTATATCGGGGGAGGATCGTCGGCGAAGTTTCCTGAATTGTGGAGACTCGTTCGGGGATACCTTTGGGTTTTATATGGGGTGGATCTACAGGGTTATTTTCGGTCTCCTGGCCGTTTCAACGGGTTGGGCGACCGAGCCTCCACCGGGTTTTCATACGCCGTCCAGAGATTCGGTGTTTGTCCTGGAGCGGTTCGAATATCCGGATCAGTTCGGACAGTTCCCAAAACATTGGGAGGGACGGACCGGGTGGCGTCAGACGCGTACGGTAGATTCGGAAGACCTCTATTATCGAATTCAAAAAGAAGAACGAAAAGATGGTGAAGAGAATCATTTTCTACAGGCCGAGACCACTGGCCGGGCGACAAACGCTGGTCGAGAGGCAAAAGTAAACCTGCGTTTATACAATTTGTTCCGGTGGCGCTGGCGGGTACACCAGCTTCCTGAAGGTGGAAATGAAGAGGTGGAAGACAAGAACGATAGTGGTGCAGCTGTTCGGCTGGTATTTAAAGGCTGGCCGGTACCTAAGACACTAAAGTATGTCTGGAGCGCCACGCTTCCTGCAGGTACAGAAACGGTAAGCCCTGCCAGCGATAAGACCAAAGTCATTGTACTGGAAAGCGGCACGGACCGGTTGGGCCAATGGGTCTGGGAAGAAGTAAATGCCTACGAAGACTACAAACGCCTGTTCGGCGGTGAACCTCGCCTGGTGCCTTTGCCGTGATTACGGATTCCGACAATACAAAATCTCCGGTAAGAGCGGATTACGACGATGTTGTATTTCTGATTGCACCGGAGGATACTTCAAAATCAGTACAAAAGCTTTTGCAAGAAAGTGAGCATAATCAGCCATGAAACCCAAACGATCTGGGACCGATCTCTGGAGGCGTTTTCAGTTGCCCACAGACTTCCCTTTGACCAGCCTGAAGCGGAGATATGCAATGAACGGAAACTCTGTTTACAGGAAGTCCGCGCTGCATCTTTTCTTACGGAAGAGCGAGAGACCATTCACCCGATATTTCGGGTGGTATGTGGTCTTCATTCTGCTTCTGGCTCTGGCGGCGCCGGTGGCTGCACAGAATGTATCTGTGACCGATTATGTTGTGCCCGTTAGTCGGGCAGATAACCTGCGCATTGATGCGTTAAGCCTGAATTACGTCACCGAAGGGGACGAGACTGTTGTACAGACAGGAAATCTTACTGTTGTGTATAAAAAGTTCTACGAGTCTCTTCCATTTGCTTATTCGATTGATATGACGGGTATCACGTCTTTTAACCGGGACAATATTAAAGATAAGATGATGGGGAATTTGACAGCGAATTTGAAAACCAACGTAAAAAAATACAGGCGACAAGATGGCGCACTGTTTTATTCCTGGGGAACAGATTCTAACTTCGACGAGAGTTTCGACCGACCGGGCGTAGACATGACTGTGGGTATTGGGTATGGGCGGTTCATCAATGCGACGGCATTGCGGAAGGCGGTGCGGATTGAAGACTTTTTTTTGGAAGAAGGAATTGTTGCGGAGCACTTGCCAAAAGAGACGATGATTGAACTGGGCCACATTATTGAAAAAGAAAAAGAGTACAAGGAACTCTACGGAGACCGGTATCAGAACTACTGGTTCGAAGATATGCTGGGCGAGATCCAGAAATCGGGCCTGGTTCTGGGCGATATCAGTTTCGGCCTGTTACGCATGCAGGAAGTACTGTTCCGAGAGCGGATCAGTGACCGATTCTATGGATGGGATGTAACTGCCGGTGTGCAGTTTGAGGTATTGACGCCATTTGAAGGCCGGGCGCGCCGGGCACCCGGCCTGTCCATAGGCGTTCGGTATTCGCGTCCGTTGAATTGGAGTACACAGATCAATACCGCACTGATTGCGGACACGCCTTTTTCAGGAAACTTTGGACGCGTGTACAACGTCAGGCAGAATACAGATTTTATTTACGAAATTACCAACAAGATCAATTTTACAATGCTGCATACGTTCCGGGTTAACAAGAGCAAAGAAAAAGACGCGCAGTTGAGCACGACCATTTCGTTCGCGTTCAACTTTTTTATCGAAAACAAGATCAACCTGTCGCTTGCCGAGGCGCTTACAACAATAGAAGGTTCGCCTTTCAGGCAGAGCTTCAATGTAGGGTTGAGTTACAAGCTTTTCTGAGGTGTATCTACAGGCTCTGGACGGAATCGATGAGGGCTTGTGTGGTGATTCCGAAATGGGCCCAGGTTTCCATATGACCGTCTGATGGTGCAATCCGGGGATCCGTAATCCCTACGTGCGCGTGTGGGAGGTTTTGGGCGGCAGCAGCCACGAGCCCCGCAAACCCGCGCAGACCGGTTTCTGGCGTACCCATTTTTCCGTCTTCGATGGTGACGACACCTTTGCTGTAATTGGAGAGCAGGGTTTCGAGCGTATTTTCTGGCAGAGGCAGGCCGTTGACGATATAAACGTCAACCGGTGTGCCTTTTTTGTTGAGTTCTTCGGCGGCTTCTGCGGCCAGAAAAGCGGGTGCACCAAAGGCCAGGATGACTTGTTGGGCATCTGGATAGGTACGGTATGTTGTAACGGGTTCCCATTTGGCACTGGCTTCGTAGAGGGGGCCGGAGCCATCCTGTTTTTCCAGGACGGGGAGGTTGTCTCGGGGAATGGCCAGGATGTGCCCGCCGTAATGTGCGGCCAGGTCTTTGGTGGCCAGGAATGCGGAACGGGCATCTGCTGGAGCATAAAACCGGTGCAGGTAGGACAGATAGCTCAACCCCACGTTGATCCAATCCAGGCCCCAACCGGAGAAGTGATCTCGGCCGGTGCAGGCACCTACGTGTGAAAGATGGAAGGTGACGTTGAGGCCTTCGTTGACGCCCGTAAGGTTGCGCTGGTACTGCCACATGTCAAAGCCTTCGCGGGCAATGCCTTCGAAAAAAGCGGCGAAGGTGGAAACCACATTGAGTTGCGGTTTCCGGGTGCTGGTGGCCAGGCCGTTGGCGATCAGGCAGGCTGCCTGTTCTTCGATGCTCATTTCAAATTGCTGATTTTGGGCAAGAAAGCCCCGGGCTTTGCCGAGTTTGGTGGAAGCGTCCAGGTCGCAACTGACCACGAAGACCTGCTCGGGAAAGGGTTTGGCTACCAGAGCGTACCCTGCCTCTGAGCCGTTTCGGGCGCTGGCTTTTTCACCAACGGCCGGCAGTTTGACTTCTGCAAGCGCTTCAGGCGGAAGAACCAGGTTGGGACTGCCGGGTGCTGGACGTGCTTTTGTAACCACTTTTCGAGGAGGCTGGGAACGCAAGGTCTGTAGGGTTTTTTCCTGTTCGGGCGTAGCCTGGAAAGTGGGGCTGGAAAGAACTTCGTTCAGATCTCGGCCTTTCATGCCGCCGTCGTGATGGCCTTCGCCACCGGGAAGCTCATTGACCAGGAAGAGGCATTCCAGCATAGATTTTGTATCTCGAAAGCTCATCAGCGATCCGGGAATCCAGATTTCCTGGTTCAAGGGCACGTCGTGTTGCGCTGCAAAAATCTCGAGTTCTTTTGTAACACCATACCGCTCACCAAACGTGGACAGGGTTACTGTATTCCCTTTTTCGGAGCGATACCCGACGGGATAGATGAGGCTCGCTTTTCCCTGTTGTGCCAGGTTGTAGCCTTCTCGATATGCGCCGTAGAGTTCTGCGGTGTCGTGCAGGCTGGGGATTTCCAAAATCTCGACCCCCAGGGCACTGATGATGGACCTGGGGTCTTTGTCCAGGATACTTTTGGTACTTCCGGAAAGCTGGATGCCGTTGCGGTCCATCACAAAGGTAATAGGTGCACCGTGCACGTGGGCTCCGTTGAAGCCGTTGAGGGCCTGGCCGGAGACCCAGCCGGCGTCTCCGGTGTGGACGACCACCCAGCTTCCTTCACCGTACACGGCTCGTTTGCCGAGCGCGTGTCCCACGGCAACCGGGACCATGACGCCCAGGCGTCCGCCGTTGAGCTGGGTGCCGCCGGGCAGCCAGGAAACGTGGCCGGGCAGGTCCAGCCCTCGCCGGAAGTCACTGATGACGTGCTCTGGTTTTACAAATCCAAATGCAGAGAGCGCAGCGAAATACCCGATGCTGGTATGGGCATGTTCAATGGTATATTCAATTTTTTCGTAGTCTGTTACGGCCAGGGTAAGCAGCAAAGAAGGGATGAGCCCGAGGCCACCACCCAGGTGGTCCGCTTCTCCGATTTTGGCCAGAGAGGCCAGAGATTGAATCGCGGTGCGTGCGGTTTCGATCTGGAGGGCTTCGAGCGCAAGGATTTGTTCTTTGGAAAGGGATTGCGTTTTCGGAATGTTGATGTGTAGTGGCAGAACGTCCGAGGCAAAGGATTCGGCGAGGTAGCGGGTTCCTTTGAGCACGGCCCGATTTCTTTCGGCCTGCTGCGAGGTTAGGGTGCGCAGGTTAGACATAAAATAAGCTCCTTGTTTGGAACGAGATGGAACCAGACAGGCCATTTTTTGAAGTCAAAATACACCGATAGAACCTTAAAATAACCCTCGTGTGACAAAAAGGCCAGATAAAAATAAGACCCGTACCGTGTGTTGGAAATTTGTCTGGCCGTACCGGAGCAAGTGTCGTATTTTAATCAATAGATATTCTGAGACAGAGCGGAATTTTTTCATGAGATATAGAGAAAGGAGCAGGTGATGTCCGGTACTGTTCTGGCGGCGCAAATGTATACGGTTCGGGAGTTTACAAAAACGCCGACCGATATTGCAAAAACGTTAAAAAAGGTGAAGGCGCTTG
>JAQCGA010000269.1 GCA_027619145.1 bacterium
ACCAGCGCCCCTCCGGGCTGGGGGTTGCTTCCAGTAGGAAAACTGAGCTGTGCCTGATCTGGCGGGCCACCGTCGCCCGAAAACCCTGCAACACCAGTACCCACTACCGTAGTGATCATCCCATTGGGTGAAACCTTACGAACCCGTTGGTTGCGCATGTCTAATATATACAGAGACTGGTTGTCTGGTCCCAGGACCGTCTGCGTAGGCTGGTTCAAAAGGGCGTTCTGAGCCGGTCCCCCATCACCTGCATATCCTGGCGTATCGCCAGAGTAAACGCGAACACGATTTGTAGACGGATTGTAGATTCTCAGTTTATGGTTGTGCCAGGCCGTCAATAAAATCGTTCCATCTGAAAGCTGAATCAAATGTGTAGGATGGTTCAAGTTCACCGTTTCACCCAACGCGCCTGGCGGAATCAACTCGGACTCATCGTACGGCCCGTCGCCGACAAACCCCGTTCCAATTACGGTTTCAAGTGTGCCGGTATCCGTCAGCCGACGCACCCGATGGTTGTTCCAGTCCAGAATATACGTTCGTCCGGTAGGCGTTATGGTCAGGTCCGTTGGCCAGTAAAAGCTGGAACGCAACAGCGAATTCCCACCGCCGTCGAAACCCGCATCACCTGTACCGGCCCAGGTACAAATGGTGCCTGGCGTATCGGAGCACAGCGAAGTCGGCTCACTGGTACCGCCTCCGCTATCATCCACTGTCTGGGTGGGTTTGTCACTGCCGCAACCCGTTAGGAATACGGCCAGCACGCAAACGATTAGGAACGAACAGCGACGCAACGAGAATTCAACTTTCTCACTTGTTCCAATTTTCTGCATCTCAGCACCCCGTTGAAGATTCAAAACAGTCCATCTATGAACACACGCCATTGCAACCTCGCGTGTATTCCCCTTTTCAGGTAGCTGGGACCCTGGCCCCAGAAGTACAATGAAGAACCTCTGTTAAAAACCCCGTGCACATCGAAAGCCAACCTTATTGTCCGTAAGAAATGGCGCGTCGAACCACCGCGTCGTTGTATCTGCCAGATCCGAAAACTTCCAGGACCCTCCGCGCAAGACACGCATTAACCCGGTCTCTGCGCCGGTTGGATTTTCTTTAGGACCGGTTTGATAATAGGTAAAATCGAACCAGTCCTCACACCATTCCCAGACATTGCCGGACATGTCATGAACTCCATATGGGCTTACCCCCTCCGGACGGATGCCCACATCGGTGGTTCTTCCTACAAACATGCCCAGATTGGCCTTCGCCGGCGTAGCGGGAGTATCTCCCCAGGGGTAGTGTCTTTCATCTGTCCCCCGTGCCGCTTTTTCCCATTCCGCCTCAGTGGGCAATCGCCCACCGCGCCATTCACAATAAGCTTTCGCACCATACCAGGTTATATATTTTACAGGACGATTAACAAGATACGGGGCCTTCGTTACATATTCATCCTGCAGCGTCTTCCCAAAATCCCGTTTATTCGGCCCACGTCCCTGCCCCAGACCGGCAAGCACATCGTATAGAATCTGGATTTCTGCATCCAGCGTCTGTAGTTTCATAATCGGATTTCCTGCTACATCCAGATTCCTGTTGATGGCATTCTGGTAAGCAAGATCTTCATCTGTTTGCCAAGGGGCCGTCCGAGAAACCTTTTTTGTATTTCGGTTTCGGTCGTTCAAAAATTTCAGGAACTGAGCGTTGGTCACTTCGTATTTATCAATCCAGAACTCGTCCAGATAAACGGTATGCGGGGGGCCATCCGGCACAAGACCCCGGCTCGTACCCATCACAAATGTCCCTGCTGGAACCTGAACCAGCTCATTATTAATAAGAGACACATTCAGATCTTCTACTACTTTTTTCCCAAAGAACCCGGAAAAAATCACAAAATCTGGAAAATCGACCACACTGCTCCCGTCCAGATCGTAAAAGAAATTACCGGTCAAATAGGCTTTCCCGAACAGTAGAAAATCCGTCAGCGTGATCGCTCCATTACCGTCAAAATCAACATCCTCAATGGTAACATCTTCTGCCCGCCGAGCCTGGGCAGGCGAAGTTACCAACAAAAAGAGCAATATAAAACAGGCTAAATGTTTCACCATCGCTACCCCCTCCTGCTCCCCGGCTTTTCCAATGAAAATATCGTGCTCATCCGGGCAACCGGTCCACCTGATGAGAAAAGAGTTTCTGAACCGTCAATTCTTTCTGAAAAATATCATAAATCGCCAAAAAGTCAATTCGAACAGAGTGAAGAAACCGGATGCTCACCTATTTTTCAACCACAAACGTGGTCTCTTTGGTAACCGTTTTTCCGGTATTCAAATCTGTCACTTCCACAGTCAAATAATGCCGCCCAGATCGGGCTTCACCCAGGTCCAGTTCGGTATACGCTACTTCCGAATCATCAACCCCCAGTTGATCATATCCCACCGACACACCCTCTTTCTGCTTCTTTCCCGTCAACGTCTGTACCAGCTTGGCCAGAATACCCCCAGACTTGGGTCCCATGGTGTATTCCACACGGAACTTCGTCTGCCCGAACTCATCTTTAACCAGGTTATAAATCTCATAATAAATAAACACATTTTGGCCGGCCCGATAGGTTCTCGACGCCATAGGGATGACTTCCAACCCCTGTTTTTTAAATTGCCCCTCTTTTTCAGATTCAACCACCTTCCAGGCCAGTTCCAGATCGCTCAGGTGGAGCCGGTCGTCGTCGTATCCTTCTACCACCACTTGCTGCCGGTATAACCCCAGTTTTCCTGTCATCCGGTCCCGCGCCTTCACTTCCAGTCTGTACACACCAGGCGGCACTTCCATCCGAACCATATCGGGCAACACCGCGCCCTGCCCGGTATGGTTCCCCACCTGCTGGAACAAAATGTCTCCAGAACGCCGGTAGACAGTATCCGCAGATGCGGGCAACAGGGCCAGGCTGCGTTTTACGGCCATTCGGGTTACGTTTTCTTCAACTGCATACAGCTCCGACGGAAACGGAATTCCATAATAAATTTCTATCGCGCTGTACCCCTTTTTCCCCCGAAAGTCCGCCAATGTATAATAAAAATCAAACGGCGTCTGATTGTAATCTGGCACATAGAAATCCGGAGATAGAGAAACCGCCTGGGCGAACAGCTTCTCCGGCGAAAAGCGCCAGAGCTTTGTCAATTTTTCGATAGATACTTCCGGCGCAGACGGAACAGGGGCAAAATCGAACGCACCTGTATTAAATTCGTCCGTAAACGTAATTTCGACCCCCCCGTCAATCCGCAAATAGATCCAGGTCTCCCACGGGATGGACCCCAGATCTGCCCCGGAAGTCTGCCCCGGGTTAAACCCTGCATACGCAAATGGGTCTGTCTCAATTCCGGACGTCGGGAATCCACCAAGCACCGCGCCGCCTGTAGAAGCCCCAATATCTCCACCTGCGCCAACCACGCGACCTGCTCCTGTACCTCTCAATCCACCCCGATCTGCAGAGGCGCTCCCGTCGCGGCTACCTTCGCCCAGGGTCATCTGCCGCAGGTCTGCATCCTGGTCTTCCACACCTCCACCACTGGCCGCATCTCGTTCACTCTCAATACTGATGCTGGAAGGTGAACTTTCAAAAGCAAGCACGTCCCGCTGGAGCCCAAATGTGCGCACCGGAAAAACAGGACCGGCAAAAGACTCTCCCACCAGGTCAGCACCGTATAGATCCGTTGCAAGCCGCTCTTTTACGCGCAAAATTGCCAGATCGTTTGTAACATTCATCATGCGAGAACTTGAAACGTGATCCGGTTCTCCAAAACGGATGTATACGTCACCGCGCCGGTCCCAGGGTTCTTTCCCGCGAGAAAATTCCGAGCGGGCATGCCACACGCGGCGATAATGCTCCAGCAACCGTTCGTTGACCGCGGTGGAAATATCCGGATCGCGCCCGTTCCAAAAACGATCCAGAAGATCTTTGCTCGACGTTCCAGAGGTTTGTTCATACTCGGCCTTCTCTTCCGCCGAAGCAATCAGGCCAATATCCAGGTAGTATGCCTGCTCCTCCGGGTCCAGCCTGGACACATAAGACGAGAAAAAGCCCATTGCCATATCGTACTTCTCACGCTTGATACAGGCCTGGGCTACAATAGGCAGCAATTCTACAGCATTGGGATACTCCTGAATAAACCCCTGGAGCTTCTCCAGAATCTTGTCGTAATCTTTCACCTTCAAGTATGCAAAGCCCAGACGCCGGACCGCGCTTTCGTCTTTGGGTCGCATGGACAGATATTTGGTATACCAGACAATCGCCCGCTCGTAATCTTCCATGAAATGGGCATACCAATCTCCCATCAGGACGTACGCATCCGCATAGGTCGGGTCCATCTCCAGCACCCGCTCCAATTCGGGTTTTGTATCGTGCTCATTCAAAATATAACGTGCATAAGCAATTTGATACCGCGCATTCACATAATTCTGATCGCGCATCAATGCCCGCTGAAAATACGAAATGGCCTGGTAGCGCTCGTTCAGAAGCTCCATGTGTACCAGACCCAGACCATAGTAGGGCTCAGGATCGCTTTTGCTCAACGAAACCGCTTGCCGAAAAGCCCACTCCGCTCCGTCGCGGTTCCCAAGTTTCAAAAAAATATGTCCCAGCCGGATATACGGTTCTTTATCCTGCTGCCGCTGGTGTGCCACCACACGCATAGGGAAAATTGCCCCTTGCGTATCGCCTTCTGCCTGCAATTGCTCCGCCAGCGCGTACATCGAATCGACTTGCGCCGGCCGCAAATCCTGGGTTTTAAGTGCATATCCACCTGCTCGCCGAACCAGGTGAAGCACCCGTCCCGGATGCCAGTAACAGGTCAGAATTGGCTGGGTTGTCTGGCTATCCGCCCGGCAGAGGTATTCGAACGCCGGAACATGAGGTTTCCGGGCCTCCGGGCAGTGTAGCAACCGGTGAATCATTTCCAGGTGTTTTTCGCGGGTCTTTGGATCTGGCGTTTCGGCTTTTACCTTTTTAATAGCCCAGGTTTCAAGCGTCTGTAGATCTGGCGGCAACTTCATCCCGTTGACCAGGCTATATTGCGCCATCAGGTCGCCCAGTAGAAGCAGGTGCTCTCCGCAAACTGCCTCGTTGAATGCGCTTTCTCCAAGGAAATAGCCTTTAATAGCCTCTGCGTACCGCAAGCTGCTGGCCGCAGAAATACCTTTTCCGCCGTGCTCCTTGTAAATATCTCTGAATTTCGCCGACGCCTCCCGGAATGCCTGCCGAGCCCCTCGATATTGCTCCTTGTGCATAGCAGAATGCCCCCGCATCCACCAGTTTACTGCCTGGTAGACCAGAGGCATCATTTGCTTCACAAATTCACTCTCGGGCGGTTCCGGTACCACAACGGTCTGCGTGTCTATCCAAATCGGCTCTTCTCCGGACAGCGTCCCCGGAAGCCCCACAATACGCTCTTCTCCCTCCCAAAGACAACGGACCTGATTGGACCCAACCGACCAGCACAGCGGACCGGAAACCGGCCCTTCCAACAACAGGTTGGCCTGGCCTGTTCCACCCACGGCCCAGAGCCCCTGTACGTCTGCAACAGCCAGCCACTGCCCATCCGGGGAAACCGACATTTCCAGCGGATTCAAATCCTCCGGTAAAGGCCACTCCACCTCTCGACCCGATCCATCCAACGCCAGCTTCCAGATCCGGTTTTTAACCATTGGAAATTCGCGATGAACGCCAAGCGCAACCCCGTATGCCGGATACAAAATGCTCTGTTCCAGATAAACCAGTTCCTGGCCACCAGGCAGAAAACCCAGATCGCCCGGCTCGCCCAGGAAAAGGCCGACCCGTCGCAGATCCGAACCATCCGCACGCCCTGTCCAGATCTCGGACATCAGCGCCCTGGAACCTCCCCTGGGCACCACCAATGCCTGGACATCACTGCCCTCAGACCGAACAGCGTGCAGACCCGCAAACGCCGGCGCACATAAACAGGCCAGCGCAAAAACGACGGAACAAACCCTGAACAAAGCTTCTCTCCAAACCCCGGCGGCTTTTTCGGGTGTACCAATAACCTCGATTATACGCCATAT
>JAQCGA010000270.1 GCA_027619145.1 bacterium
ACACCTCCTTATGGATTGGATGATGGTTATCGTCTTGTGTGGCGCCGTGGCCTACAGCGCCCGCATTGTTGTGGAGTACATGGAAATCGAACGGGAAACACTGCCAGAAATTGACCGCTGGAATCGAAAGACCGAACGCCTGGTGGACGAAATTGAAACCGAAGTCTCCCTGAGAAATCAGTCCAAAGATCATATATCCACTCTCCACGAATCTGTGCATACCCTCCAGGAACGCGTAAACGGCCTCCGCGCAGAAGTGGATAACCAGCAAAAACTTACCCGACGGCTACAGCTAGAATCCGACCGCCAGGAAATCCGCAAGCGCCGCCGCGTCTCAGCCTGATTCGTTACAGACAGCGAATTGTAAAAAACATAAAGGGGAAGGGGATTCTGCTTTCAAAGAATCTCCTTCCCCTTTGCACAGCGGTACCGTCCGGGGTGTTTTCGACTTGCTCTGCCTCGCCGGATTTACTACCATAAATGAGGTCTCATCAAAAATCCTTCAAATACCGTGTGTTCAATCTTTTGAAAGCAGGTACACGAAATGGACGAATACGAAAAATATTTCTTTGACCTCAACGGCTATCTGGTGGTGGAAAATGCACTCACGCCGGAAGAAGTGGCAGCCTGTAACGAAGCCATCGATCAAAATACGGAACGCATCCAGGAACGCCCGAAAGAACAATCTCTCTCCGGCGAATCCACCACCCTCAAAGGCAAGCAGGGCAGAGGCGATCTGGGCGGCAAACTCTCCTGGCCCAAACCCTGGTGCCAGCCGTTTCGAGACCTCCTGGCTCACCCGGTTATGGTACCCTACATGCTCGAACTCCTGCGCGATGGCTTCCGGTTGGACCACCTCTACGGCATTGTGATGCGCGAAGGCGCCGAAGGTCACGTTCTCCACGGTGGTGGTACAGCAGATGACCTCACGCACCTGTACCAGTTTCACAATGGGAAAATGCGCTGTGGCCTTACCGTAGTCGCCTGGGCGCTTACAGACTGCAACCCTGGAGACGGCGGATTCGCCTGTATTCCAGGCAGCCACAAATCCAACTATAGCACCCCTCGGGACGTGGCTCTCCTGGACCGGGACCTGGGCGTGGTCAAACAGGTAGCCGCCAGCGCCGGTTCCGCAATCATCTTCACCGAAGCCCTCACCCACGGCACCCTGCCCTGGCGAGCCAGCCACCAGCGCCGTTCGATCCTCTACAAATACAGCCCCGGCCCACTTACCTACGCCCGAACCTATTTGCCCCGAGGTGTAGAAGAATGCCTGGACGAGTTTACCCCGGAACAACGCGCCTTACTGGAACCCCCGTACCGACCTAACCGGCCTCGGATTGCACCTGAAACGGAGTAAGGAATAAATGAAATGCACGTCCAGGCACATACGCCTGCTCCTGGCCCTGATCCTCCTCACCGGTGGTGCCCTGCGCTTCTACGGCCTGGGATGGGGCACAGACGAGCAAACCGGCGTGTTTCACGCGTTTCATCCAGATGAAACCACGCTGGTCACCGCTGCACAATGGATAGGCGTAGATATAGACCGCATCCGTGCCTCGTACGGCAAAGCACCGATGTACCTTCCATGGGCAACGGAAGGCATTACCCGGCTATTCACCTCCCAGCCAGATCAGAACCCCCCAACCCGCTTCACCTACCTGCTCGCACGCTTCCTCTCCGCCGCCTTCGGCACACTCACCCTCTGGTTCACCTACCGCATCGGCCTCCGCCTGGACGGCCCCTGGACCGGCTTGCTGGGTGCAGCCCTTCTGGCCTGGAGTACCGGCCACATCCAGCAAAGTCACTACTTTACCGTCGATGTTATATTTACATGCTGGACCACACTGGCCCTTTGGGCCATGCTGTGCATGCCCGTATCCCAAAAAAAACCATACCTGGTCGCCGGCCTGGCAACGGGCCTGGCGGTCGGCACCCGCATCTCGGGCATCTGGTTTATCTTCCCTTTCCTGATGGCCCACCTCTGGCCAAAACAAAAAACGCGTCCCTGGTGGCGCACACTGTGGACCTCACAAACCACCTGGTATCTGGCCGTTGCCGCAGGGGTTACTCTCCTTTGCCTGCCAAACCTCCTTCTGAACCCAAGTAACTTCTTCGCCACAGACGGAGACAGCCTCCTCTTGCCCAGTATGGCCATTGCCCGCGGCGAAACCATCCGCATCTGGAACCTCTACGACTTCTCCACCACACCGTACCTGGAATATCTCGTCCACCTTTTTCCGTACGCCATGGGCCTTCCAGTCTGTCTGGCAGCCCTGGTCGGCCTGGCTCTGGCCCTCCAGCGCCGCACCCCCGAAGCGCGTATCCTCCTGGCCTGGCTCTTCCCTTACTTCCTCCTTGTGGGCGGCCTGCACACCCGGCCCTATCGGTATGCCACACCCATGCTGCCCGTCCTGGCCCTCCTGGCCGCCTGGGCCTGTATTGAGGTCGGCCGCCGCATCGCCTGGCACCGCATCCACCCGGTCCTGCCCGTGCTGCCCGCCCTGCTTGTCGCTCTCCCCACCTTTGGATTCGCCCTGGCCACCGCGCGGATCTATGGCGTAGAAGACGCCCGCATCCAGGCCGCCCGCTGGGTCCAACAGAACATTCCCGAAGGCGAGGGCGTCTATGTGGAAAACGGTGGATTTCCTACGGCCTGGATGGCACCTCCGGAACGCTACCGCCCCACCGTGGACAAAACCGGGTTCTTTATGGACACAGATGGTGCTGTACCCTATTTCATGAAAATACAGTTTATCAAAGAACGGCTGGACAACGCACCGTGGGCAATCCTTATAGAAGAAAACCGCATGCGACCCTATGGAGCCGTGCCGCAACGTTATCCTATTGCCCACGAATTTTATGCCCACCTGGCCCAGGGAAACCTGGGATATGAGCAGGTTGCTACCTTCAAAGTTTTTCCGGGCATTGGAAACTGGACCTGGACGCAGGCAGGAACAGAACCCACGGCCACAGCCTACGACCATCCGCGCGTACACATCTATAAACGCACATCCAACGAGGCATTTGAAAACGGGTTCAAAATCTGGGTCGCCGATGTACTCACAAACCCTGCCCTCCCAGACCTGCACCTCCGTGAGGGCCTGGAAGCCATCTCGAAAGAAGACTGGAACACTGCCCAGGAATCCTTCCAGAAAACAGTTGAACTCCGCCCCAACTTTGTTCTGGGCACCATCCTCCTGCACGCCATTGCCCTGCGCCAGAATCTCCCGCAAGAGACACAGGCCACCTGGGATCAACTCGCAAGCATCGACGGCCACAAACTCATCCAGGCCCTTGCCGCTCTGTACGACCTGGAACAAAACGACCTGGCAGACGAATTCCTGAAAATTGCAATCCGTCGCGACCCGGAACTGAACCACAAGTTTCGCAACGCATACGTGAACCTGGGCCGCCACCTGGTGAACTACAGCGAGTGGGAAAAGGCCGAAAGCGCGCTGCGTCAGGCCCTCGACTTCGATGGAAACCACGCAGAAACCTGGTATCAACTGGCCAGAGCCCATCTGGGAGCCGGTCAAACAGACACAGCCTTTGGTGCTGTGCGCAACAGCCTCCTCCTGGATCCCACGCTCACATCCGCACAGGCCCTCTACCTCAACGTCGCAGCTCTGTATTACCGTCAGGGGAGCGAAGACCGGGCTGAAGCAATCTACCGGGATGCCCTGAGCTACAATCCAGACCTGCCCGAAGCACGGTACAACCTGGGCGTAATCCTGCTCAATAAACGGCGCACACAAGATGCACTCATACAGTTCCGCCACGCAGCCCGCCTCGTTCCTGAAGACCTGAGCGTACAGGTGGGCCTGGGCGCTGCGTTTATGCAGGCCGGAAGATCCGACGAAGCCGCTGCTGTATTCCATCGCGTGCTCGAAAAAATGCCCAATCACCCAGAAGCCCGTGCCGCCTTGGAAACGCTTCAGAACCGGCAAACCCCGTGAACCTGCCCCCGCGCTACACCCGCCTCCTTCTGGCCACGGTACTCCTGGCGGGCGCATCCCTGCGCTTTTACGGGCTGGACTGGGGCACAGATCAACAAACCGGAACCTTCCATACCTTCCACCCGGACGAACTCACCCTGGTCGAAGGTGCCCGCCTTGTCGCCACAGACCTCCGTAGCCTTCCCACAGCATATGCCAAATTTCCCTCTTATCTTCTTTACGCCGCCGCTCGCATCTCCGGTTCCATTCTGGGCCTGGATCTTTTAAACACCGAAAACAACAGCACCGTACGCGCACTCCACCTCTTTGCTCGGTACCTCTCTGCCACCCTCGGCACCCTCACCCTCGTCCTGGTCTTCCTCATCGGAAAACGCCTGGCCGGCCCCGGTACCGCGCTCCTTGCCACAACCCTACTGGCTTTTAGTCCAGGCCATATCCAGCAAAGCCACTATTATACCGTAGACGTAGCCTTCACCTGCTGGACTGTACTCGCACTTTATTTTATGATCCAGATGCCTTCCCCAAACCTGCGCCCCTACCTGGCAGCGGGCCTGGCCACAGGTCTGGCCGCAGGCACCCGTCTTCTGGGCGGCCTGCTCTGCGTCCCCTTCCTGGTAGCCCACCTCTTTCCTGCCCGGGGGGTGCTCCTTCCTTTTCGAACTCGCCTGCAAACCTGCTTCTCGCAGCGGGCCTTCCTCTGCGCGGGCATCGTCCTGCTCCTCGTCTTCCTGTGTGCCCCCTACCTCATTCTGGACCCCGCCCGCTTTTTTAGCGATGCAGACATGCGCAACTTTAAACCCAGCGCGGAAATTGCACGGGGGGAGCGTATCCGCATCTGGAATCTCTATGACTTCTCCACCACACCCTATCTCTTTTACTTTACCCACCTCTTCCGGTACGCGCTGGGCCTGCCTCTGGAACTGGCCGGACTGGCCGGCCTGGGACTGGCCCTGCGCCGCCGCAACCCCCAGGCCCTGATTCTGCTCTGCTGGTTTGCCGCATACCTGGCACTGGTAGGTGGCCTGCACACCCGGCCCATCCGGTATGCCACCCCAGTCCTCCCGGTCCTTATCCTCCTGGGTGCATGGGCCTGCGTCGAAATCGGTCGGCGTTTTTCTACACACCGCATTCTTGCAGCCCTACCCGCGTTGCTCGTCACCTTTCCCACCCTCGCCCTGGGCCTCTCCACCGTTCGCGTGTACCACATTGAAGACGCTCGTATCCAGGCTGCCCGGTGGATCCAACAGAACATTCCCCAGGGTGAAAACATCTACGTAGAACGCGGCGGCTTTCCTACCGCCTGGATGGCTCCCTCCGATCAGTACCGCCAGATCGTAGACGGGGCCAGTTTTTTTATTAACGTGGGCGGAGGGATGCTCTATTCCGCAGAGGCTGAAGTCATCGTCAAAAAGCTCAAAGCGGCCCAATGGATTGTACTCATCGAAGAAAACCGGATGCAACAATACCGCGCCGTGCCAGACCGGTATCCCGTCGCCTTCAGCTTCTACTCTCGCCTGAATGCTGGCACACTCGGCTATGAACAGATGGCCGAATTCAAAGTCTCCCCCGGCCTTGGCCCCTGGACATGGGACCCGTCCGATGCAGACCCCACCGTTACCGCCTACGACCACCCCCACGTGCGAATCTTCAAACGCCGTCCCGATCTCGAAATAGACACTCATCTGGAAAACTGGGTTTCCTCCATTCGATCCGACCCATCCCTCCCGGATGCCGTTCTCCTGAAAGGAGTGCAGGCCTATGAACAGGGCCAGTTGGACGAAGCAGCTCTCGCCTTCCGAAAAACCGTTAAAATCAGGCCGTCTCTCGTACTCGGTCACGTCTTACTACACGCAACGTACCTTCGCCAGGGCCACCATCAAGAAGCAAAACAAACCTGGCAGAAAGTCCTCCACCATACCGGCCCCCAGCTAATTCAGACTTCCATCAGCCTCTACCAGCTCGGCATGGATGCAGAAGCAATCGCCTTTATGGAACAGGCTGCGCAGGCATCGGAACCAGACCGTCTCAAATTTCGAAACGCATTCCTGGACCTGGCCGAAATTCTCTACGAA
>JAQCGA010000271.1 GCA_027619145.1 bacterium
CAGCCGCTCTACACCGAGGAGCATCGCACTCTTCAAGCGTCCAAAGTATCGCTCGAACACATCTCCATGGCAGGTGTGGACAATCCGATTCACGCCCGCACACCACGCCGCCATCCGCCCCAAAATCCCTGCTTTGGACAGGTGGGTATGTACAATGTCGTATCGTCCGCTTCGCACAATTCGATACAGTTCATAAAACGCTCGAACATCGTGCACCAGATGAACCTCCCGCTTCAGATCTGGCAACACATACATCTCCACGCGCAGTGCACACGCCTCTGCCATCAGGCTGCCTTCTTCCGGGCCAGGCAGACCCGTTGCCAGCGTAATATGGTACCGGGAACGGTCCATCTTCTGAATCACGGTAAGCACGTGTTGAGGCACGCCTCCCACGGCCATCCGTGTAATCACAAACAACACTCGAATCACCCGTCAAAACCCCTTGAAGAATTTTAACATTTCTCTGGCACCAACCACTCGATTGCGTTGGATCCAGCGCCTCTTTCTTAGCGCATCCGGCAGACAACGCAAAAAATCCACGTGCGCAAGAAAAAACACGTGCAGCCGCCAGGGAATGCGAAACAGAATATAAATCCAGCTCAACTTCTCCGCCAGCAAGAGCCACGGCAACAGCGCCAGCAACACACCCGGCGAAGCATTTTTACAAATCGTCAGATACCGGTTCGTCCACAAACGCCGCTGAAAAAAAGCTGGTTTATCCACCACGCGCACTTTCTCGCCCTGAGAAGCCGAACCAACGTGGTGCGCAATTGCAGAAGGTGTGTACAGACAACGCCACCCGCGTAACTGCGCCCGCCAGGCCAGATCCATATCTTCCCAGTTGGCAAAATAAGACTCGTCAAAGTACTGCCCGAATACAGACACGTCTTCCAGCATGTCCCGTCGGCAAAACATTGCCGCGCCACTGGGTGCAAACACGTATTCAGGCTCCGTCACATTGGTGCTGTTCACAGACCGGATACGCCGCTGAAGAAACAATCCCACATTGTCAATCCGATCCGTATCTGCTTTATAAATACGCGCCGCCACAGACCCAGTCTCCGGCGCAGTCTGTATTGCCTGAACCGCCTCATATAAAAAATCCCGATCCAGAAACACATCCGTGTTCAGGATCAGGACGAAAAAAGAACGCGTCTGTTCAATCCCCAAATTCCAGGCTCGGGGAATCCCTTCGTTGTGCGACCGCTCGATCAGATGAACCTGTGGAAACTGCGTCCGAATGAATTCTGGAGAACCGTCTGTGGAACCGTTGTCCACCACCACCACTTCGGCTGGCGCGTGGCGCTGGTTGAAAACCATTTCCAGGCAACGACCAATACAGGCGGCACCGTTCCAGTTGGCAAGTACAACTGCAACGGCGTTTTTCTCTTCCACCTGCGCCTCAATCCATGCCGCGCAGGCGGTCCCGTAACAACGCGGCCCGCTCGTAGTGTTCCTGCGAAATCGCGTCTTGCATCTGTTGGGAAAGCTGCTGCTTCAGCCCCTGAGGTCGGTCGCGCCGAACCTCCTCCATCCAGGCTTCTAGTGCCTGCAGTTCTTCGCTCTCCGTCACTTCTTCCGGATCCCCACAGGCTTCCAGAAAATCTCGAATCTCATCAATCCCTTCCTGCACAACCTCCAGCGCACCTTCGTAATCATCGCTCAGTAAACAGATTTCACCTTTTGAACGAGCATGGATCATGGTTACATAAGGCCTGTACTGTTCAAAACACAACTGGACTTCTTCATCGTCCGAGTAGGTCTTCACCAGATCGAATACCGCAAGCGTGTGTGCTGTATCGCGCAGCACGCCTTCAAAATCTTCCAACCGCAACAGGCTGATATAGCGCTGGTAATATTGCAAGCCTTCCAACCAGAGTTCTCGGCAGGCATCTTCGTCCAGGTTGAATCCTTCGTCGGTCCCGTGCTCGGCGCGGTAGGTCTCCAGCCGATCCAGATAACAATCCAGTGCCGACTCATATCCGTGCGGCCGTGTGCCGTCTGGACGCCCCGTTACCTCCATTTGGATCAATCCCAGATCGAGCCGAACCTGAAGCTTCTCCCGGCCGTCCTCGCCCACAATTTTTCGCGTACAAATATCTTCGGGGTCAAACGCCCATTCTTTGAGAATGGGCAAAAAATCTTTTTTCATACTCTCTCGTCTCCAGCAAACCTTCATGTTTGCGCCGCCCACCAGCACCACCGTGGGAACCACAAAAAATATGGGCAAAAGAAATTTAAAAGTCAACCGAAGATTCTGCTGTATAAAAGCAGTAGCGTCATGCCTCTGGGGCTTCTCCTGCTGCAGGGTCCGGCATCATATGAACCGCCCGAACAGGCAGCGCCACTGGCACACCCAAATCCTCCAGTGTCTCCATAATTTTCAAATTCACCTCTTCTCGGACCTCCAGGTGTGCAACCCAATCTATGGGTCGTGTAAAATAGTACACCATAATATCTCGAGAATATTCTCCAAAATCTGTAAACCGCACCAGCAGAAAAGATTCCTGGTCCACATCTGGATGTGATTTCAGAATCAACTCAATTCGGGTCACGACCTCCCGCATCTGTGCCGCTGTAGCCAGATGCGAAGCCCGTACCGTAATCCACACCCGGCGCACAGGGCGTTGCGTCACATTGTCAATTACAAAATCTGCCAGCCGGCTGTTGGGTATGGTAATCAACGTCTGATCAAACGTACGGATGCGCGTGCTCCTGAAACCGATCCGCTCCACCGTCCCCTCAATTTCTCGGTCCGGAGACCGAACCCAGTCTCCCAGCACAAATGGCCGGTCCACCAGTAGCATCACGGAACCAAATAAATCAGACAGTGTCTTCTGTGCGCCCAGCGCCACCGCCAGGCCTCCTACACCCAAACCGGCAATCAGCCCAGAAACCGAATACCCCATATTCTGCAAAATCATGAGCCCCGCAAGAATCCCCACAACCACTTCAGCCGCCCGCCCCACCAGCGGTACAAGCTGATCGTCCAGCGTCGAATCCGTCTTTTTTGCCCACTGGCGCAGCATATGCGTCAACACACGCACCAGCCGTAACATAAACCAGGCCAGCAACGCCGCGCCCAGAACAGAAAATACAGTAGAAGCCCCGGAAAGAATCACCTCCGGAGGTCTGAAACTATGAACTCCCAAATACATCCCCAAAAAAACGATCGCGACACCCAGCGGTTTTCCTGCTGCATCCACCAGCAAATCGTCCAACTCCGTTTTACTGATCCGCGCCAGTCGCTCCACGTACCGCTCCAGCATGTACAACACCACCCGCCGTACCACCAGTGCACCCAGCACAAAACCAAACGCCAGCATCAATTGCTGCGGCGAAACCCGCTGCATCACCTGGTCATAAAGCAGTTTCAGCTCCTCCATAAGCAACCAGCACCTCCCAAAAAACAGGCGAACCCGGTCATTCTTTTGACTTGAAAAAACTTGACAAAGGATTCACCGACGCGTATTTTGCTATAGCTTCATCAATCCATCATATTGATAAACATATACTTCTTCACAGAAAAGGGCAAGCAAAACTACTGCCTGCCCATACGCTGCTCGAGCCAGGATGCAAGTTCAAGGAGTTGCAACGTGAAAGCCATCATTCTCTGCGGGGGCACCGGCTCCAGGCTACGGCCCATTACCCATACAAGAGCCAAACAGCTCCTGCCTGTAGCAAACAAACCGATCGTCTTTTACGGCATCGAATCAATCGTCCGCGCAGGCATCCGGGAAATTGGAATCATCATTGGTGAAACCGGAGAAGAGGTCCGTGCAAAGCTGGGCGATGGATCCCGGTGGAACATCAGCATCACCTACATCCCGCAGGACCAGCCCCTGGGCCTGGCGCACGCCGTCAAAATTGCCCGGGGATTTTTGCAGGACGACCCCTTTGTGATGTACCTGGGAGACAACCTCATCAAACACGAAGTCTCTGAACTCGTTGAGCAATTCAACGAGCAAAACCTGGACGCGCTCATCCAGCTCAAAGAAGTGGAAGATCCTCGGCAGTTCGGTGTAGCCGAACTGGACAACACCGGCCGTGTGGTCCACCTGGAAGAAAAGCCCGCAAAACCCCGCTCCAACCTGGCCCTGGTGGGCGTGTACCTCTTCAATCGAAAAATCCACGACATCATCGACAAACTCAAACCCTCGGCCCGGGGCGAACTCGAAATCACAGACGCCATTCAGAAACTACTTGAATCCGGTGCACACCTGGGCTCCAACATCTTAACCGAATGGTGGCTGGATACCGGCAAGAAAGACGACATGCTGGAAGCCAACCGCATTGTACTGGACGAAATCTCGGACCAGCAACAAATCGCTCCCGGCGTTCAAATTGACGCCGGGTCCCGCGTTACCGGCCGCGTTCAAATTGGGGCAAATACCCGCATCGAAAACTGCATTGTCCGCGGACCCATCATCATCGGCGAAAACTGCCACCTCCGGGACACCTATGTAGGCCCCTACACCGCCCTGGGCGACCGCGTAGAAATCACAGGCTCCGAAATTGAACACTCCATTGTCCTGGACGGCGGCCGCATCCTCAACCTGTCCGAACGCGTGGGCGACTCCCTCATTGGTTACAACGCCGAAGTCACCCGGGGCCAGAGCCGCCCCGCCGCCTACCGCTTCATGTTAGGCGACGATAGCAAAGTGGACCTCATTTAACTTATGTCAGACCTCGAAGGCACCGTCATCCGGCAGCACCAGCGACACTACCTGGTCTCCACCGGCTCCCGCGTGGTCGATTGCGCCATCTCCAGCCTCTTGCGCAAAGATCTCCAGTACCCCGAAGCCAACGCCGGCTCTCGCCGCAGGCGCGTGGAAAATGTACGCCGGATCAAAGTCATCGATCCGGTCACCGTAGGAGACCGCGTCCGCTTTGACGATGGTGAAGGCGGAAACGGGCTCATCCGCGAAATCCTTCCGCGCCGAAACAAAATCTCCCGCCGGGCCGCCGGAGGGAGCAAGAAAGAACAGATCCTCGCCGCCAATATCGACCGGGTCCTCCCCGTCTTCTCAGCAAACGAGCCTGCGCCAGACTGGGAACTGCTCGATCGCATGCTCGCCATTGCAGAATGGCAAGAACTGCCTGCTGTTATCTGTTTCAACAAAATGGACCTGGCCGACGACGAATTCCGTTCGCAAACAGCCGTGTACGAACACATCGGATATCGTGCACTCTACACCAGCGTGGTCTCCGATCTGGGCAAAGAAGAGTTTCGCGAACTCCTCAAAAACCACATCTCCCTTTTCATGGGTTCCTCTGGCGTAGGCAAGACCAGCCTGCTCAACTGGCTCCAGCCTGGCCTCAAACTGCGCACGGGCGAAATCAGCCAGGCCTCTGGCGAAGGCCGGCACACCACCACCCACACCGAACTGGTCGAACTCGCCGAAGGTGGGTGTGTGGGCGACCTTCCGGGCGTACGGGAATTTTACCTCTGGGATATCGAACCCGATGACATCCCCTCCCTCTTTCGAGAATTCCGACCGCTCCTGGACCAGTGTCGCTTTCGGGATTGCACCCACGAACGCGAACCCGGTTGTGCCATCAAACAGGCCGTAGAAGCCGACGAAATCTCCTCCCAACGCTACGAAAGTTACCTGCGTTTGCGGCAATCCCCCTGAGAAGTTGTTTTAAAATTCGCTTCGAGGCCCGAGACCGAGCGAGAAAGTCGTGAGCAAGGCGCACGAAGCAGGCGAATCGACTAGATTCGCCGATGCAGTGCAACGCCGCGCACGACTTTCGCAGCCGGTTGAAGCCCGAATGGACATTTTCAAAACAGCTTCTGAATCTCACCCATGTCTCTCTCTCAACACCTGCGCAGCCTTCGCCTCGTTACACAGCTTCGCATACGCCTCATCAATTGGAATCTCAGCTGCATTTCCCGGTGCAAACCCGCAATCTGGATTCAACAAAATTTGCCCCGGCTTTAAATACGCCAGCGCCTTCTCCACCCGCCCCACAATTTCCTCTACCGAATCAATCTTCTCTCCCCG
>JAQCGA010000272.1 GCA_027619145.1 bacterium
CCCTCAGGGTGGTCCGATGGGCCCGCCTTCAGGCGGCCAGGGTGGTCATCAGGGTGGCCCAATGGGTCCACCTCCAGGTGGACACCAGATGGGTGGTCCGCAGGGAGGCCCTCAAGGCGGCCCAATGGGCGGTCCTCAAGGGGGTTCGAAGGGGGAGCCTTCGCCTGAAGAGATGAAGAAGATGTATGAGCAGTGGAGAAGGAGTCCCGAGGCGAAAGATTTGAATGGGGACCGGCAGGTGAACGAAGAAGACTTTAAGATATTTACAGAAAAGATGATGAAGCAAGGTGGCCCTCAGGGTGGTCCGATGGGCCCGCCTTCAGGCGGCCAGGGTGGTCATCAGGGTGGCCCAATGGGTCCGCCCCCAGGTGGGCACCAGATGGGTGGTTCTCAGGGTGGCCCGATGGGTGGACACCAGATGAGTGGTCATCAGGGAGGCCCTCAAGGCGGCCCAATGGGCGGTCCTCAAGGAGACTATCCGAACCCGCAGAAACTCATTGAGACGCTTCCTGCAGGGCTCCAGCCTTCGTTTAATAAGACGTTGGCTACGGAACGCGAAGCAGAAAAAGCTCATATGGATGCCGAGCTGAAGATGCTGACGTCCGTCCGGCAGACGTTGGAAGAGACCAAGCGCTATCTGGTTAAAGCCAGCGATGCTGAAAAAGATCAGATCTTGCAGGTCTTATCGTTCTTCGACCGTCAGGGACCGCAGGATGGTCCGGGAATGGGCCCCGGTGGGTCTGGAATGGGCGGACCTGGTATGGGACAGGGGAGGGGGGCCGGTAAAGCGACCTCTCCAGCAAATGCAGAGGATCTGGTTCGAAAGATGATTGAAGATACGGACCGGGAAATCGAAAATCTGAAGCAGATGATGCAGGAGATGGGGCGATAGGGTTTGCGAGTTAATCGAGCGGGACGGTGAGTGTTAAAGTCACTGTCCCGCTTCGTACCTGCAAGGGATGGTTCAGAAAAGCCGTCGACTGCGTGTCGGCGGCTTTTTTGTCTATGTGGTTGTATGTTGACTTCTGCGCCAGGATGATTTACTTTTTCAGGGCTTTTCTGATATGGTGTTCCGGCTCCGGCAAGCGTGATCCGGTATGATTCTATTTTATGATCTGGCATCGTGGAGGGTACTATGGCCGTTCCTGAGCATATTGTGGACCGGGATCGTTTGATTGAACTTGTAAGGCAGGGGAATACGCCCGAACAAATCGCCGAGATTTTCCGTGTGGACGGAGGAATTGTTCGGGATATGATCCGACGCCTGGAGCAGAATGGGTATTACGATTTGCTGTACGACAAGACGAAACAAAACGCGTAAAGTCTGCGGAGGTCAAGTCAAGGTACTGCTCCGTATTTTTGGCGCTGTGCAGAAGTCCATCCGTGCCCATAACTCATGAACCTTATTGCGTGTTCGGATCGCTTATGGAACCCAGGCGTATTCTTGTTATTGACGATGACCTTGAGGTGTGCGGGTTGTTGGAAATTATTTTGGGCAACGCAGGGTACCAGGTAGAAACGGTGAATGCGTCGCTGAATACGGTGGCATCGTTGCTGGTGAATCGATATGATCTGGTAACAGTGGATCTCAGGATGCCGAATATGGACGGTGCTGATGTTGCACAGCTTGCCCGGATTTTGGATAACCAGGTGCCTATTGTTGTCATTTCAGGGTTTCTGACGCCAGGTGTGGAGGTTCGTTTTCAGGAAATGGGGGTTCATCATTTTTTGCATAAGCCGTTTCAGGCACATGAACTTCTGGAAACGTGCGAGGCTGCCCTCCGGGATGCTACCCCTCCGTCGGTTTGACGGGATGTGGGAGCTGAAGAGAAAATAAAAAAAGCGCCTGTCTTTTCGACGGGCGCTTTTCTATTGAGCTGGAGCTTTGAGATCAGTGGTCCATATCCAATCCTTCGATGGAGCCTTCCTGGATTTTGATTTCGTCGCGTTTGCGCACGCGTTCTACCTGGCCGTCTCGCAGGTCCACAACGCGGTCCGAAGCCACCAGCATTTTGTGGTCGTGGGTGTTTGTAACAATGGTGACACCGCTGTCGGCCTGGAGTTTTTTGAGCAGTTCGATGATTTCCTGGCCAGTTTTGAGGTCCAGGTTTCCGGTGGGTTCGTCCGCCAGGACGAGGTCCGGGTCGTTGGCAATGGAGCGTGCAATGGCTACACGTTGCTGTTGTCCGCCCGAGAGCTCGTAGGGGTTGTGGTGCAACCGTTCGCCCAGACCGACCATGGCAAGTTTGTGGGCTGCTTTTTCTTCGTATTCTGATTTGGACATTCCAGCGAATACCATAGGCAGTGCCACGTTGTCCAGGGCTGTCATGACCGGAATCAGGTTAAAGCTCTGGAAAATGTATCCGATGTTGTGGCAGCGCAGGTAAGCGATCTGGGCCTGACTCAGGGTACCCATTTCGGCACCGTTGACGATCACTTTTCCTTTGGACGGCCGGTCCAGTGCGCCTACCATATTGAAGAGCGTGGTTTTGCCCGAGCCAGACGGGCCCATAATTGAAAGGTATTCGCCGCGTACTACATCCAGCGAGACCCCTTTAAGAGCGTGCACTTGCTGGTCGCCCATTGTATAGGTCTTCCAGACTTCCTGGACCTGAATAATATGATCCACGCTCGGCTGGGGCGAGCGGGTCGAGCTTTGTGGCTCTTGTGCCATGGTGGTTTTTCTCCTGAACGTTTCACTTGGAAAATAAGTAGGGTTCGGTTATGTTAGAAAAAATCAGGAGGTGTGTCAAGGTATTTATCAATGGGCGTACGGAAGCTTCTGAGATTTGAAATGAAAGAGGAGGGTTTCTGCATGAAACTTGCGGTTTGCAATGAGTTTTTTGAAGGGTGGAAAATTGAGCAGGTTTTTGATTATGCAGCCCATATTGGGTGCGAAGGTGTGGAGATTGCACCCTTCACACTGGCCGAATCCGTAACGCGAATTTCAGCAGCCAGGCGGCGTAAGATCCGGCAGGCTGCCGAGCAGGCAGGTGTGGAGATTGTGGGATTGCACTGGCTGCTGAGTCGTCCAGCAGGATTGTACATTAATCATCCGGACGGGCGCATTCGAAAACGGACACAGGATTATGTGAAGGCGCTGATCAATTTCTGTGGGGATCTGGGGGGAAGCGTGATGATTCACGGTTCGCCACCACAGCGGAACGTACAGGAAGGGTGGGACAGGGAGGAGTGCTGGAAACGGACGGTGGACCTTTTTGCGGGTTGCACAGATACCCTGGCCGATCGAGGCGTGACGTATTGTATTGAAGCGCTTACGACCCATGAGACGAACTTTATCATCTGTATGGCCGATGCGATGCGGATGGTTCGTGACGTGGATCATCCCAATTTTCAGACGATGCTGGATTGCAAAGCGGCCGCAGCGGAAGACAAAGCCCACGTGGATGTCATTGCAGAGGGGGGCAAGGCAATCCGTCATGTACATGTAAACGACCCCAATCTGCGAGGGCCGGGGTTCGGGAACCTGGCGTTTACGCCCATTGTTCAGGCACTAAAGAACCGGGGGTACCAGGGATATTTGTCTGTGGAGGTGTTCAAGTTTGATCCAGATCCACAGACCATTGCATCTCGAAGTATTGGTTATTTGCGTGGAATCCTGGAGGCGCTGGAAACATAGCTTGATGGGATAATTGGACGAAGGTGGGGCACGAAGGTGGAGGTTTTCCTGTCTGGTCCCGTGTGACCGGCAAGGTGGCGATTTACGGTCTGGAGAAAGGCTGAGAGGTTGAAGGGTTTTCGCAGGATCGCCTGTGCCTCGAGTACCTGAGGGTTGTCCGGGATGAAGGATATCATTGCAATGATGGGTGCCTGGATGTGTTTTTCTTGCCGGAGTCTGCGAATGACTTCGCTGCCTGGAATAGACAGACGGAGGTCCGCAAGAATCAGGTCGATATCGTCCAGGTTCACGGTTGCAAGTACGGGTTTGGGGTCTGCAAAGGCAAATACGGTGTGGCCTTCTTCTTCCAGAACCGTTTTGATAAATGTGCGCACGCCTTCGTCGTGATCCAGAATCAAAATCGCTGCCATTTTGTGTCCTTGATATATTTTGCAGGTTGACGGCCAGTGGGCATTGGCGTTGGGTGTTTGGTGGAGAGGAGATGCCGGGAGGGACCGAAGTCCCTCCCGGGTTCCAGGACGTGAAATCCCCCGACCTTCATTTCAGTCCCGGTAATCCTCTATTCGAAAGCTTGCGCTGAAGAGAAACGCGAGTGAAACCAGGCCAAACCCCAGGATGAGACCCCAGAAGCTTTCTGAGGACAGGCAGAAAAGCCCCAGGCCAATCAGAGCAACGGTGAGGCATTCGCGAATGGCGAGTAGCATGCCAATTTGTTGTGACATCTTTGTCCCCCGAAACAAAGATTGAAGGTAGCGTCGCCGTACGACTTGCAAACGGGCGACCGAACACGCATCGTTGGCAGCAGGTGATCTTGCTTCCTGCTGATAGTACAATGCAAACCCCGTGCCAGATCTCTTTTCGTGGGTTTAAAATCTTGTTTTTAAAATGCTTAATGGGTTTGCGTGGTGGATGGCGGGTGGATTAAGTTCTTGTGTTATGCGGTATTCTATATCGTTTCATTTCGGATTCTGTTACCAAACGGTGTGCTTCGGGTCACATTATAGATGAAAGCGATTCGTTCTGAGGTGTTGAGTTCTTGACGATTTGAAACCGCTATTGTTGGCGAAAATTCGAGGAGGATAAGAGAGCATGACGCAGGTGACTTCTACGGTAGATTTCGAGCAGGAAGGCAAGCAGGTGGGCTGGTTGCGGGTGCCGCATTCGGTTACGCGTAGCGCGTATGGTGTTCTGACGATTCCTGTTGCGGTGATTCAGAATGGGTCGGGGCCGCAGATTTTGTTTACTGCTGGAAACCATGGAGATGAGTATGAAGGGCAGGTGGTGCTGACACGCCTGATTCAGAATCTCCAGCCGGAAGAGATATGTGGGCGTATCATCATTTTGCCGGCGTTGAACTTGCCTGCTGTGCAGGCAGGGACGCGGGTGAGTCCGTTGGATGACGGGAACCTGAACCGCGTTTTTCCTGGAGATCCAACCGGGGGACCGACCTGGAAAATTGCAGATTATGTGGAGAACCATCTGTTGCCGATGGTGGAAGTGGTTGCAGATTTCCATGGCGGCGGGGCTTCGTTGGATTACCGGCCTCACGCCAGTGCACACTTCGCTGTGGATGCTCCGGCTGAACATAAACGCCGGAACCTGGAGGCGGTGAAGGCATTGGGCGTGCCGCACGTGATGGTTTTTGAGCGTGAGCCAAAGCCGGGTGGGTTGCCGGATGGAGCGATGCGGCAGGGTGTGATTTCTATTGGTGGGGAGTGGGGCGGTATGGGGAGTGTTTCCAGACATGGAGTGGCGCTGGTGGAACAGGCGGTGGAGCGGTTGCTGGCTTTTTTTGGGGCCAAAGGTACGCTGCCTGACAATTTACCCAAGCCCCAGTTGATGCGCGTTTTTGGGGCTAAAGCTTATGTGTATGCGCCGGAGCCAGGGATTTTTGAACCAGCGACAGATCTGGGAGATTCTGTGCGGGCCGGTGATCTATGCGGGCATGTGTTGTTTCCGGACAATCCCGGCCGCGCTGCTGTGCCGGTGGCTTTTGAAGGGGACGGGGTGGTAGTGTGCAAGCGGCATCCCGGCAAGGTTGTGCGCGGGGATTGTGTTGCGCATCTGGCCGAGCCTATGCCGGTTTGATCTAAGGAAGACGCCAGGTAAGAGATGTGAAGATGCTGTGCTGGGTATGGGTGGCCTGCGTGCCCAGGAGTTCCGGGTCCAGCCCAATACGATGGGCACCCAGGAGGTGCTGGCCAACGGCCGAGAGTTCCAGTTGTGTCTGAGAGCTGACAGGCGTCTGGTGAACCCTGAACTTGCTACCAAGACCAGCCCGACATTCTTCTTGACATGATATGTGGTTTCCTATAAATTTTCAGCCTTGAGAGAAGT
>JAQCGA010000273.1 GCA_027619145.1 bacterium
GCAGAAACATCACGTGATCAGGGTGGCTGTGTGTTTGAACCCTTCTATACTTCGTCCACTTGAGACGCGGGAATTCATCCCTGATTCTCTGCAGATACCACTCCGTCTTCTCTGGTTTCATCTGACCTCCTCCAGTTGACTTCGTTTCGCTGGATCAGGTGTATCTTGAATTTTCCGTTTGAAGAGGGTCGATATAACACCTTCAAAACTCTGCAATCTTTGAAGTTTTGCTTCTGGTGTTTGTGCCCAATTGGTTTTCAGCGCTGCTTTCATTTAACGCTTGCCGGTTTGCGAACCTGCTGGAGCGAAGCGCAGGCAGGTTGGGGGAGGTTGGGGTTAAGGGTGCGCGTGAACCGGTTGTTATGCATTGTGCCGCTTGCGATCAGTCAAACCCATAGAGGGGCAGCATTCAGTCTGGTCTTTTTGGTTTTCAGGTTTTTCGTCTTTTGGGACATTGGGGATGGGTTAGTTTCTTGACTTTTGACAGATTTTTGTAGTACTTTCAAACATTATGATCTTTCAAGGAGAAAAACCATGAATGCGCCGCCTCTTCTTTCTGAATTAGAAGAAAATATCAGTCGGTTGTCTGTAGATGAACAACTGTTGCTTATTGAGCGTGTGAGCCATCGGATTAGAAAAAATATCTCTGGGAAACAAGATATCGATATTCAATTGAGTGAAATGGCTTCCGATCCCGAAATCCAAAGAGAACTTCAGGATATTGAGCGTGAATTCTCAGTCACAGAACAAGATGGATTGGGCGATTAATGGCTATTGAACGTGGTGAAATATACTTTGTGAACCTCAATCCTGTAGAAGGTCGCGAACAGGCAGGACAGCGTCCTGTTTTGGTTCTTTCTATAGATGCGATCAATCGGTTACCTCTTGTTGTGACTGTTGTTGTGGGTACAAAAGGTGACAATATCACACGGGATTATCCTACGAATATTCGATTGAATCCAGAGGAAACAGGTTTAGATCTGGAAACTGTTTTCTTGGGTTTCCAGATTCGATCACTGGATCTAAAACGTTTTCCAGAAAAGTCCTCAGGCAGAGTTTCAAGAATAACTTTAAAGAAAGTGGAAGACGTTGTTCGATATTGTCTCGGGTTGTAAGTAAAACAGAACTTCATCTGAACAAAAAACCATACCGCAGACTTCAAGGATACTTCTTTGAACTGCGGCTTTTTGTTTTTGCCCCCATTGATTTTCAAGTTCTGTCTTTCAAGCGGCATTTTGCATAACGGTTGGCCGGTTTGCGAACCTGCCGGAGCGTAGCGCAGGCAGGTTGGGGGTGGTTGGGGTCAAGGGTGGAACGTAAACCGGCTGTTAGGCGATGGCGTGCGCCGGGGTGGGGTGGGCGTGCCAGGACGGCACGCGTAGGTGGGATGCCTTTCGGGAAAAGGAAACCGTTGATATCGAATTGAAAATAAATATCTTACATTATTCTCTTCTTGCTTCAAAGCTGAAAACCAACTATATTCTATAGGACAACAATTAGAGGTTTATTTCCTCGCTCTTGTTTCACATTCGGCTGGATTTTCTAACAGAGGAGGTGTTGAAAGACCATGAAACAAACTCTTGATGCCGTATATGAAAAAGGAGTCTTTCGACCTCTTAAAACACCTGAGCTTTCAGAAGGTCAACACGTGCGGCTTGAAGTTGAGGCTCCGTCCGAAGAAGCTTTCGATGACCTTCTGGAACTGGCAGCAAATGTTTATGAGGGACTATCCGACGACCAGATAGATGAAATTGAAAAGATCGTGCTCGACCGCAAAGATTTCTTTGGAGACCAAACTCGGTAATGGCTCTTTCTCAGATGGTGCTGGATACAGATATTCTCACCGCAATCCTAAGACAGAATCCCATCGTTCTTCCCAGGGCCCGAGCGTATCTCAATGAGCACGGCCGATTTCATCTTTCGATCATCACCAGGTATGAAATTCTTCGCGGTCTGAAGACGAAAGATGCGACTCGGCAGGCCGCCACGTTTGAAACCTTTTGTTCCAGGAATATGATTTTGCCGTTGACCGATGAAGCGGTTACAACGGCGACTGAAATCTATGCAGACCTGAGCAAACGGGGAGAATTGATTGGCGATGCAGATATTTTGATTGCGGCTTCTGCAATGGCCCACGGGCTTGGAGTGGTCACCAACAATGAAAGACACTTCCAGCGGATTTCAGGCCTTCATATGGAGAACTGGTTAAAATAAAGTGAAGATTGTTGCAAGTGAATTGATAAAGATTTTTAGATTTTGGCGGCCCAGGACGGGCCGCCGGTTTTGTTTTTGGCGCACGCTTTTCGCCTAACGATTCTATATTGAAAAAGGGATAGGGTAAAACCAGCGTTGAGGGGAAGCTGAACCTTCACCTTTTGGCGGAGGTGTCTTAAGATTCAGTGAGAAGAGCTCGAAACCCCTCAACACTGGAGGTGCACGATGAAGGCCAAAACAAAGATTTTTCACGAGAAGCGTCAGGCCATCGCAGGACATTTCGTGCTCGGTATTGATCCCGGCAAGGAGAACCACAGCGGCATGGTCCTCGATCCGTCCGGGTTGGAGCAGGAAGGCGCGTTCTCCTTTCCAGTAACCCGTGAGGGATACGACACAACACTCTGGCGACACCTTCACAGGCGCATAAAAGATGCTGGACCTGACAACCTGGTTGTAGCCATTGAGACCTCGTGCAATCTCTGGGTGACTCTGGCGTATTACTTTCACCAGAAGGGGTATCGCGTACTCTTGGTCAGCCCACTGACGACATACCACGCCAGGCCCATGATGCATCACGATTTCTCCAAATCAGATCCCCGGGACGCCTACCTGGTAGCCGACTGTGCGCAGAAGGGAAGCTACCATCTCTTCCAGACCTTTGAACCTCAACTCGAAGCGGCACACCAGCTCTCGATTGCCTACGACAAGCTGCGGAAGGACTACACGCAGAACATCCTCCGCCTCCGCTCGTTGATGGAGCGTATCTTCCCGGAATACCTCAACGCCTTCAATATCAAGACGAAAACCTCTCTCTACCTGCTGGAACGCTATTTTCTGCCACACGACTTCCTGGCCATCGACGTCGAAGAAGAGGGACGCGTCATCAGCAGGATCTCACGAGCCAAGCACGGAGTCGATACCCTCAAAAAGCTGAAGGCGTGGGCACAGACAACCATCGGCATCCCGGTGGATGGGCAGGAAGAAGCTCTCCGGATCATTCTTACCGGCTGGGTCGATGCCGTCCGGCGTTGTCAGGAACAACTCAAGGCCGTCGAAAAGGCGATGATCCAACATACGCAGGACGATCCCACCTTCCACATCCTTGACTCCATTCCCAACATCAACAAGAACCTGGCCGCCCAGTTCACGGCCGAGACGCACGGGGCCGTACGGTTCACACACTTCAAGCAGATCCAGAAGCTCGCCGGAACCAACGTCCGTATCTCTGACTCGGGAAAATACAAAGGTCAAAGGCGGATGAGCAAAATCGGGAATGCGAGACTACGGCGGATTATCTTCCAGATGACTCAGCAGGCCGTGAAGGTCGTGCCGCAGGTCCGGCGCAAGTTCCTTCAGCGGGAACTCAAGACAAAGTGCTACCGGAAGAACATCGTCGCAGCGTCCTCGCAACTGCTCCAACTCCTGGTAGCCCTCCTCAGAGAAAACAGATGTTATGAGGAGAGACCCGAACAGATGGCCGCACTCCAATCATTGGAGAAGCGCTTCCAGGCGCGATACAAACAGAAGCAGAACCCCAAGCGCTCGCGCTCCCGTCAGGCAGCCTGAGTTACCACCGAACTTCACCCGCTCTTTGACATCGTTGTTGGAACATCTACCGGTGCAGTTTCCAGTCGGACCGGTTATCGAATCGCCGTCGGATACGACGGCCAGGGGCGGCCTGCAGGAACCGACCAGAGGAGGGCTCACAACGAGTCGCTTCGGCTAACAGATCCGCAGGCCTCCCCGTCTTCCTGGATCGGATTAGAGAATGAGCGAAGATCGGCGCATCTATGACGCCGACTGCGAATGTAAGGTCAGATCGGAAGACAGTCTTAACGGGAGCCTCGCCCCTCGCAAAAAACGGTCCCGCACCTCAAGGGGGTACTGCGCCTGGAACAGAACGAGTAACCCCCAATTTTTACCCCTCAGCGCCCAAAACTGAACATGAAAATCCAATTATCTCGAAAACTCCAGAACTTCGCCCTTGACTTTCCGCATGTAGGCGGCGCATCCCCGAAGCCGCCGCAGCGAAGCGAAGGCGGTTGTGGGGGATCAGGGGTTGTGAATGGAACGGGGATGCGCTGTTAAATGCTGGCCGCGCGCCCCCATAGAGCGAAGCTATAGAGGGGCTGAAATAGAGCGCACGTCATAGACAATGTCTTTTGCTTTTTTCTTTTGAATCGATCCGAGTTCTACGGCTTAATCCTGAGATCTCTCATACCACATCCAATACGGCTTGAGGGTGTTTCTCGACAACCATCAGCAACGTCCGAGCGGCGCCAGATGGACTCCGACGACCCTGTTCCCAGTCCTGTAAGGTTCGGACCGAAACGCCCAACAGTTGAGCAAACTGAGATTGAGAAAGACCTGCTTTGGTCCGAATCTCAGCAACATCAGGTGCATTGATCACGCGACCATGCTCGCCACGTTTGATTTCCTGGAGACCTTCGAGAATTTCTTTCCCGATGTCCCGATGGGTCTCATTCATTTTCTACCTCCTTGCGGATTTGCCGCAGGACATGAGCGGGTATATTGTCTCTGACATTTTTCGGATAGATCGTCAACATCCAGAAGACGCGTGAGCTTACTTTGACAAAATAGATGACGCGATAGCCCCCACGTTTGCCACGCCCAACGGCTCGCCACCTCAGCTTACGAACACCGCCTGAACCTGGAATCACGTCACCCACTTCAGGATTTGCCATCAGGGCATTCTGTAGCTGGGCATATTCCGGATCGGGCAGGTAATCTTGCACAAGGCGGGTAAAGAGCTTTGTCTCGATAAATGTGTACATATCACAAAGATACGGCAATGCCGTAGGATGTCAAGCAAGGAAAATCGGGAAAGGTGTAGGGAATAGAGAGCCGAACTTGATCTTTTGCTGCGAAACTTTGAATGGAGAAGTTTTTGTTCTTGTGCGCGACTTTTCAGGGTGGGGTGGTTGGGAACCTGCCCTTGCGCTGCTTGCATTTAACTCGCGTCAAGTTAAGCCTGAGACTTTGGAAAAGAAAGGAGAACCTTTCTGGAAATTAGTCATTGTTACCCAGTGGGTGCAAGTCCCACCGAGCCAAAGCATAGCCAGCAGGTTCGTAGCAAAACCCGCGTGCATTTCCGTAAGGGGGTGTTCGGAGCCGGGTAGCGCAAGAATACAGGCCGCGTGATAGAGCCCCGAAAACAAGCTAATTGTGGACCGATAGGATACCTCAAGGACGAGTAAAGCCGACGTTCTGTTATAAACGGAAGGCAACAGTCCTGACGGCGATATGGCGAGCGGTCAGGACTCCACCGGGGTCCAAGAGCGGGGCATGTATTCACAGGGGTAACTCAGGAACTTGAGAGAGCCGTTTGTCTCCTTGTCAACGTGCCGGATCGGGTCACCCGGCTGACCAAGCCCAGGCCTGTGCAGGGTGCTTCTCCCTGAGCGGGAACCGGAAACGGGACACAAATACAGGAAGCAGGCAAGGTATCGGGAAGCCAGCGACGAGTGAAGCAACCCGAGACGGACAGGCGGCAGTCTTAGCTGAGCATAGTACCGATGGCCGGAGAGCATCCCGGTCGAGAAGGTGGGGAACCCGTGCCCAGGGGACCCACTGGAGGGAAGGCGAAGCCGGGCATCCTGCTCTGTTGGGGGAAACAGGGGAGAGACTTTGAGCTCACCAACTGATGTGGTCTGGAAAAAGTGGACACGCGATTAAGCCATTTTTTGCCTGGTGAGTTGCTCAAAAGAG
>JAQCGA010000274.1 GCA_027619145.1 bacterium
AGTCCTTTGAGGAGGAAACGGTAGGGTGTTTCTGGGAAACAGAAATCTATATGCCTTTTTCTTTTCCGCGCAGGCGCGGGTCCAGGCAGGCCAGCAAGGTGCCATCTTCTCCCACTTCAATGGCACGAACGTGGGCGGCAGCCCGGCCTTTTTTCAAGGTATAGCCGATGGACTTGAGGTATTCGGGTGCGAGTTCACCGAATTCCTCTTCGAGCATCACCCATTCGTTGCCTTCGGAATGTACACGCGGGGCACCTACGGCCCAGTCTAAATCTTCGCCGAGGACAAGCCTGCGGGAAAGAACATGGAAGAGGGAAGATGGGATACGGGTACCGCCAGAGGCTCCCAGCGTCATGGAGGGTCTGCCGTCCTGCAAAATGAGGGTTGGGCACATGTTGACCACGGGTGCTTTGCCTGGCCCCACGGAATTGGACAAGCCCGAACCGGGGTCGAAGCGGGACATGCCGGCGTTCATGAGCAAGCCTGTTTTGGGGATGGTGACGCAAGAACCGTAGGCCGGGCCATGGGTAAGGGTCAGGGATACCATATTGCGATCCCGGTCTACCACTGAGATGTGCGTGGTCCCGCCGGAATAGAGAGGCCGGAGGAGGGATTGGCCCCGGGTGCCTTCTGCGATGTGTCCGGCAATTTCTCGGCCCGTGGCACCTATGTTGACATCTGAGGTGAGCATATTGAGGGGAACATCTACAAAGCGGGGGTCTCCAAAATGCCGGTACCGGTCCAGCCAGGCAGCGCGGATGGTTTCGGCCATGCCGTGCGCGAGGCGGGCGGCGTCTCGGGCCCACATATCCAGTTCGGCCACTTCGGCAATGCGGCACATTTGCAGGAGGCTGGGGCCGCTGCTGCACAGGGGTGCGCTGTAGAGGTCGTAGCCCATGCAGGCCGCTTGTGCGGGCTCTACCACACGGGCTTCATAGGTTTCCATGTCTTCTTTGGTAAGAATACCGCCGCTTTCCTGAATGTAGGATACAATTTGGTCAGCAATTTTACCTTTGTAGAATTCTTCCGCGCCTTTTTGCGCGACCTGTTCCAGCAGTTTCCCCAGATTCGGGTTGGCAGCCCGGTCTTTGGTGGTGGGCAGGGCGTCGTCTACCAGAAAGAGCTTGGCGGTTTCCGGAAAGGCTCGGACGCGTTTCTCGTGGGCGGCAACGGCTTCTGCGTAGGCTGCAGGCACGCGAAATCCATTTTTACAGGCCCGAATTGCCGGAGCCAGCAAATCGGCAAGCGGCAGTTTGCCATAGGTTTCGGTAGCCAGAGAAAGACCTGCGAGTACGCCAGGCACCGAGATTGCCAGGGGGCCGGTTTCGTTGGCCCGATCTTTGACCAGAGATCCAAACCGGCCGTCTGAACGCACGACCTGGAACATTTTTGACGTTGCCGCCTGCGGGGCAACGGTGTTGAAGTCAACACAACTGACTTTGCCATTGATGCATACAACCATCATGCCGCCGTACCCACCAATACCGGTGTGGTGCGGCATGAGCACGCAAGACAGCAGGGCCGCCGCCACGGCGGCGTCTACGGCATTGCCGCCTTTTTTAAGCACGTTGACCGCTGCGGAGTCGGCTTCCGGCTGGCCAACAACGGCTACTTCTTCAAATGTAGATGGCACGGATGATCTCCCCCTTTGCGGCCGTTTGCAACGGTGTCGTGATTCTGGGTGTCTATTTTTTTTCGAAAAACGGTGTTGTGCACTTCATAAAATAGGCCCTCATGCGCGGCATGAGGGCAAAGAACATATCTCGGTTTAGCGGTCTCGTCCGTCCTTCTTGTGCACTACGTTCTCCGGTTCCCATAGGTCAGACATTGTGTATTTTTCGTGGAATTCTCACCCCATCATTATATAAGTACGCTGCGAATTGGTCAAGCGCTTTTTTGAAACTTGCCGGAGGCCCGCATTCCGGGGGGTTCAGCAGGCGACTTACTACAGGCTTTCGTAGTTCAGTACAACCTTAATGGCACCGTCTTTCCGGTCTACGAACAATTCGTAGGCATGCTGAATTTCCTGGAAAGGAAGAACGTGTGTGATCAGGGGGGCCACGTTGATTCTGCCCTGTTCGATCAGGTCCCGGGCGAGGGAGAAATTTGGGATGATATCTGGTCCTACGGAGCCGATCAAGGTAAGGTTCTTTCGAAAGAAGGCGCTATAGGCAAAGTCTTCGTAAATTTGCTCGTCCGGCACACCAAAAGCCAGCAGGGTACCCAGGCGGCGGACCAGGTTGATACAGGAGGAAATACTGGGGGTCTGGTGTCCCACGGCTTCTACAACCAGGTCCGCCATTTTACCGCCGGTGATGGTTGAAACGATTTCAACGGGGTCCTGCTTGTCCACGTTCACCGTGTGTGTGGCGTGCATTGTTTTCGCAATTTCCAGGCGAGATTCCAACGGATCCAATGCGATGACTGTACGTGCGCCCAGATTGGCGAGCATGTGGGTAATCATCAAGCCCATGGGGCCCTGGCCTACGACAACGGTGTCCTGGTTGAGCAGGTTGCCCAGTTTCTGGCAGGCCCAGACCACTGTGCCCAGGGGTTGGGTCATGAGGATTTCTTCTTTTGAGATGCCACTTGAAGGCAGATGAATGATGCGATCCTCTGGCACGCAGAGATATTCCTTCAGTCCATCCTGCGCTTCGGGCAAGACCAGGACTTGTTCCCCTTTGCGAAATCGGTTCGAGGTGCTTTCTGCTACGGTACCCATGCATTCGTGGATGGCCTGGCCCGGGCGAAGTGGATAGGGGTTGGCGCGTTCGTACTCCAGGAAAGGGGTAGCCCGGCGTCCGTGTGCGGGTGAGGCCAGGTCATAGGCAAACATGGGCATGTCAGAACCGCACAGGCAGGCGCGTTCCAGGCGGACTTTAACCGCGCCTGCGCCGACCAACTGGGGTTCTTCTATGTCGATGATTTCAATGCGCCTCGGGGCAACTATTTGCGCTGCTTTCATTGGATGGCCTCTTGGAGATGGAAGATAGAGATGCAAAACATCGCTTAATATAGTGCCTGGTTTTGAGAAAGTCAATATACCGGAGGGGGTTGCAAGGGGGGGTCTGGAATGGGTTCCGATGTTTCAGTATGAGGGGATTGATTTTTTTCTTATTTTTGAAGGTTTCGGCATTATTTTGTCGGAGTCCTTTTCTGGGCGAGCGGTGTGTTCTCAGTTCATTCTTTTCACGGACCCATGCAGATGGACCCCATGTTGCGCCATCCATGTGTAGTTTTGTGTGTTTGCCTGGTTGCCGGCCTTTTCTCGTCTTGCTTATTTGCTGCCGAGCCCTATGTGCCTGTGCAGGTAGATCCGGTGCAGGAGCCCTGGCGCTGGGCCGCTTTTCCAGAGTTGAAAGGCCAGGGGTTGCGGTGCATGGCTGAAGCGGCCGACAGTTCGGTCTGGTTTGGCACCGACGGGGGCACCATGCGGTACGATGGTGCGACATGGTCTTCTTTTTCGCCGGAAGACGGGTTGCTGGGTGCGCCGGTGTACACGCTGTGTAGTATGGACAATGGAGACCTTTATGCAGGATCGGAATGGGGCCTCAGTTGTTTTCGGAATGGGCGCTGGCAGCGAGTTTTTCCGGTGGGGAGCCAGGTATTGTGGCCCATCAACGACCTGCAGAAGGGGGTGGACGGTAGCCTGTGGGCGGCAACGGCCTGGGGTGCTTTGCATTTTAGCCAGGGTGATACTGTGCTGTATACGACCCGGGAGATGGGGCAGGTTGTGGCGTCGCTGGTACCGGGGCTTCGCCTGGTCTACATTCCTGAGGGGATTGTACCAACCCCCGATTGGTGGTACCCCCATTGGAATGTAGATGGGATTGGCGTTCGGGTGATTGAGGGAAGCTGGGCAAGCCTGCGCAGCCGAAATGCGCCGCGGATGATCTGGGCGCTTGCACCGGGTGGCCCAGGAGAACAGGCGGGTTTACAGATTGGAGACCGTATTCTTTCTGTGGATGGAACGCCGCCGGCCTGGACGAACGACGCGTTCAAGGGGCCTCGGGAGAGCGAGGTGCTATTGACGGTGGAGCGGCCGGGCCAGCAAGGGGTGTTGGATGTGCGAATTCGCCGCCGGAAAGTGGATGGCCAGTATACTGAATGTGCGGTGTATTCTGTTCACGAAGACCGGGAGGGCCGGGTCTGGTTTGGGATGCCGCACGGGGAGATTGTGTGTTTTGCTCCGGGAGAGCAGGAACCGTGGCGGGTGTATGGCCGGGAACAGGGTTTAAAAATAGCGTATGGTCCTCGTGTGTTGCAAACGCAGGACCGTACGGTGTGGGCTGTGGGCAAAAATTCGGAGCACCAGATATACCGGCTGGAAGGGCATGTGTGGGAGACGGCTTTGGCGGGAAGAGGTGATATGGTTGGCACGGCAATCCTGGAGGCGCACAACGGCGCATTGTGGGTTGGCGGACGAGGCTTGAGAGTACTCCAACATGACGAATGGCATGAGATTTCTCTGCCCACAATGATTCCTCGTCATTATATGCGACTTATGCAAACATCCGACGGTGCGATCTGGATTGCCGGGCAAGGAGAAGAAGCCGTTCGGCTGGATTATGGAACGACACGATGGACGAGCTATCGGGGTCTGCTCTTTGAGTGTGCTCTGGAGGATGGTTCGCTCTGGTTTCTTTCACACCATCGCGAGGTTGTCCGGAAACAAGGTGCTTCCTGGCTCCGGTATGGTGTGCCGGATGGTTTGATGGGCCGACCCCACACGTTGATTGAAAGCAGAAATGGAGGGGTACTGGCTTTAGGGTATCACCAGGGGCAGACGGCGTTGTCCAGGTTCGACGGTACTGCCTGGCAGACCCGAACATATGCAGAAATTGAGATGGGGGATGGCGCCCCTCAGGTTTTTGAGGATCGGGACGAACATGTTTGGTTCAGTGGAAAAATAGGGATTTGGGAAGCGCGAGGCTTTTCGGATACAACATGGAAATATCACAGTCTTCCTGAAGCCCCTGATTTTGCCAAAGCCGTGGGACAAACATCCAACGGAAATATTTGGGTGGGCGGATGGTATGGGCTGCGCCGCTTTGATGGAAATACCTGGTCTGTTGTATCTGCGCCAGAAGGGTTGCAAGCTTATGTGGATGTGTTGTATGAAGGGTTGGACGGAAATTTGTGGGTCGGTACTCGGCTTCACGGCCTCTTTCGGTTCACTGGAGAATCCTGGGTGTCGTATAGTTATCGGCAGGGCCTTGCGGATAATCATATTCTGGGGATTTTGCAGACGATTGATGGCACGGTCTGGGCGGTTACCCGGCAGGGGGTAAGCCGGTTTGATGGGCGGGCCTGGCTGACCCATGCACTACCTCCATTTTTTATTGGGAAAATCCGGGAGCGCGGTTTGCGGTCTGAGAAAGACGGTACACTCTGGATTAATTTAGGTTTGGGATCGGATGCAGGAACGGTGCGCTACCGGCCAGAGAGTCGACCTCCACAAACAGTGATTACCTCTTCGGTAGATCGGGTCTCTCAGCCGGGAAATACCGTGATTTCCTGGCAGGGTAGCGATCCGTGGCGGGATACAGCGGATGATGAACTCCAGTATGCCTGGAGGCTGGATGGCGGGGAATGGTCTGAATTTACCGGCGAGAAGAGCAAGGTTTTGTTTTCTCTGGAGAGCGGCGCACATGCGTTTGAAGTACACGCTCGAGACAGGGATTTTAATGTGGATCCCACCCCGGCTCTGGTGCGGTTCACCGTGATTGCTCCGGTGTGGCGGCAGGGCTGGTTCATAACCCTGGTGATTATGTTTATTGGGCTGATTGCGCTGCAAACGAAACGTGTGATGCGGAGAGACCGTCGGTTGCTTCTTCAGACCAGCCGGCTGGTGTCTCTGGGGCAAATGACGGCGGCCGTAGCCCACGAGCTCAATCAGCCGCTTGCGGCTATTTCTGCCACGG
>JAQCGA010000275.1 GCA_027619145.1 bacterium
GTGTACCTTATATATTATCTTTATATCTATAATCAAATCTAAAGGTCCAACATCCTCATGAACACGCCAAAAATCCCGTCTGAGAAATCTTCTTTTTTACCCCGCATCTCCGTCACCCGCCCGGTCACTGTCACCATGTGCCTTCTGGCTCTACTGGTCATCGGACTCGTGGCCTACTCACGCATTTCCGTACAGCTCTTCCCTTCCGGGTTCACCCCCCGGTTCCTCTGGGTAAACATCCGGTATCCCAACGCCACTCCCCAGGAAGCTGAACAACAGGTGGCCCGCCCCCTCGAAGAAGCGTTAGGCACCGTAAAAGGGCTCAAACGCATCCGTACCTACAGCGCAAGTTGGCGCGTGGGTGCTCCCCTGGAGTTCGAATCCGACACCGATATGGACATGGCCTACAACCAGGTGATGGACCGCCTGGAACGCCTCAAACCGGACCTGCCCGAACAGGCCCGGGACAACGTCTTCCTCTGGAAATACAACGAAGAAGGCGACCAGGAAATTATGTGGATCGGTGTGGCCGTAGACTCCAGTATTGCAGATCCCTACCGGTTTCTCCAAAACCACGTCTCCCGCCCCCTGGAACGCATAGACGGGGTTGCCAAAGTAGACTTCTGGGGCGTGTACGAAAAAGAAGTGATGGTTGAAGTGGATCGGGAACGGATGCAAATCCGCGACGTAAGCACCTTCGAACTCGTGCAGGCCCTGCAACAAGACAACTTCGCCCTGGCCGGTGGCCGTATCAATGAAGGCGAGAAAAAACTCTACGTGCGCTCCATGGCCCGGTACCGCGATCTGGAAGAAATTGGAAATGTACGGATTCCAACCCGCAACGGAGAAGTGCGCCTCAAAGACGTGGCAGACATTCTCTACGACGCGCCCGACCGATACTGGCGGCAGCGCATCGACGGCCAGCCCGCAGCGTCCATCGAAATCAAGCGAGAATCCGGCGCCAATATTGTGGATGTCTGCCGGCGCGTAGAAGCCGCACTCAAAGAAATTGAAGCCCGGCCAGCCACCGCCAATCTGCGCTTCAACATCTTTTTTAATCAGGGCCAGTTCATCGACGAATCCATCCGCAACCTGCGCAATACTGCACTCTGGGGCGGTCTTTTCGCAGCCCTGGTACTCCTCTTTTTTCTTCGCGCCGTCCGAATGACAGCCATCATTACCCTGTCCATTCCCCTGTGTATTATGCTCACGCTCATCGGCCTGTATTTTATCAACTGGTCCCTCAACATGGTCACAATGATGGGCCTCATGGTCGGCGTAGGCATGGTCGTAGACAACGCCATTGTCATCCTGGAAAACATTTACCGCAAGCGTGAAGCCGGCCAAGATGCTCGAACTGCATCCATCTACGGTGCCAGCGAAGTTGCACTGGCCGTAACGATGGCCACCCTCACCACCGTCGTCGTCTTTCTCCCTCTGATGTTAATGGGCGGCAACGATTGGCTCAGCTTTTACCTCACCCGTATTGGCGTGCCCGTAGTCATCGCTTTGCTCGGATCCCTCTTTGTAGCCCTCATCTTCATTCCGCTGTCCGCCGTACACTTCGGAGGCGGCGTCCTGCGTACAGACTTTGGCACCATCCGACGCCTCCGAAACCGCTACGAACGCACCCTGGCCTGGGCCTTACGCCACCGCCGCGACACCTTGCTCATCGCCCTGGCTATTTTCTCCACGGTCTTCTACGCCTCCAGCAAAGTCAAAAAATCCGATTCCACACGTAGCAACATCAACGACATCCGCATCAACGTGGACACACCTGATTATTTTTCGCTGGAAGAAATCAGCGGTGTACTTGAAGAAATGGAAGTCTTCCTGAAGGCCCGCGAAGAGCAGTACGGAATCCGTACCATGCGCGTGTCCTATTCCCGTCACCGTGGCCGCATCCACGTTTTCCTGGACACAGATCCCAACCAGGCCTGGTGGTACATCGCCTACCGCGACCTCCGCAAAACCCTCGGCATCCCCGTAGACAAACGCATGGACCGGCGTGACGTCATTGAACACGTAGCCGAACACCTTCCTCGCTTTGTAGGGGTAGAAACCCGCGTGGACCGCTCTGGCGGCGGCGGGCGGGATCCATCCATAGGCCTCTACCTCTACGGAGATGATACCGAAGTCCTGGCTGGCATGCTCACCGAAGTAGAACGCCGGTTACGAACCATCCCGGCCGTTGTCAGCGTAGACAGCGACCTGGAACGAGACGATGACGAAGTCCGCGTCCACGTGGACCGTGAACTGGCCCAGCGCTACGGCATTTCCCCTCAAATGGTGGCCAGAAGCATTTCTTTTGCACTCCAGGGCGTCAACCTCCCTCGCTTCCAAACCGAAGACCGCGAAATCCGAACCCGGCTTTATCTTCGCGAAGAAGACCGCCAGAGCCTCAACCAGTTGCGCAACCTCACCTTCCGTGCTCGCTCCGGTGAAGAAGTACCGCTTTCTACCCTGGCCACTCTCGAAATAGCGCCCGGCAGCGGTACCATTCGCCGCGAAAACGGAAAAACCCGTATGGAAGTACGCGCCTTCACCACCCGGCAAGACATCAAGAAACTTTATCTCGACATAGACAAAGCCATGGACGGCTTTGAAATGCCACGCGGATATTCCTGGGACAAGGGCGAACGCTACTCCAGCTTTCGGGAATCCGACAACGACATGTTTTACGCCATTGTCCTGGCCATTACCTGTGTCTTTCTCCTGATGGGCGTACTCTTCGAATCCTTCCTGCTCCCCTTCTGCGTACTCTTCTCCATCCCCTTTGCATTCCTGGGCGTCTACTGGACCCTCTACCTCACCGGCACCCCATTCGACATGATGGCCCGCATCGGCCTCATCGTACTTATCGGTGTCGTCGTCAACAACGCCATTGTCCTGGTAGATACAGTCAACCGACTCCGGAATGAAGGAATGGATCGCACCCAGGCCCTCCTGGAAAGCGCGACCAGCCGGTTCCGTCCCATCCTCATGACAACCTTCACCACCGTCTTCGGCCTGCTGCCTATGGCCGTGGGCAATGCCAATCTCATTGGCATGCCCTACGCGCCCCTGGGCCGAACGATGATGGGCGGTCTGCTGGCTTCCACACTCCTCACTCTCTTCGCGGTCCCCCTCTTCTACACCTTCCTGGACGACCTCCGCCTTACCCTGATCCGCATTGCCACCGCTACCTTCTCTCACCCCACCCCCACCGTACCCGCAGACCGCATTGCCGCCGATGACTGATGGAGGGGCACGGCGTCGCCGTGCCCTCGCCCGCCCAACCTCAACCCCTTTCCCAGAAGGACCCACATGCGCATTACCTCCTGGAACGTCAACGGCCTTCGCGCAGCCCTCCGCAAAGGATTTGAAGACCACATCCAGCAGATCAACCCGGACGTGCTCCTTCTCCAGGAAGTACGCGCCCTGCCCGAACAGCTCCCCGCACAATGGCAATCGCCCGAAGGCTGGCACGTACACTGGCACCCCGCCGAGCGCAAAGGGTACTCCGGCGTCGCCATCTGGTCCCGTCAGCCCATCGAAGTGATGGGCACCGGCATTCACAAAACCGATCCCGAAGGCCGCATCCTGCACGTACGCACGCAAAACGTACAGCTCGTCAGCGTATATCTACCCTCCGGCTCCAACAGCGAAGAGCGCCAACAACTCAAAGAAGACCTCTGGATGACAGACTTTCTCCCCTGGGCCAACCCCTTTCTCAATCAGAACGAACCCGTCATTCTGGGCGGCGACTTCAACATTGCCCACACCGAACAGGACATCTTCTACGCCAAAGGGAACGAAAAGAACTCCGGATTTCTACCCCAGGAACGCGCCTGGATGACAGACCTCCTCGCCAAAGGCTGGACCGACTTTGTCCGTCGTCATTACGGAGATGTACAGGGACCCTACTCCTGGTGGTCCAACCGGGGCAACGCCCGCGAACTGGACCGGGGTTGGCGCATCGATTATCTCCTGGGAAATCCAGCCGCCACGGCCCGCTTTCAATCCGCCTCCATCCACCGTGAAGGCGGTCTCACCGTTTCAGACCACGCTCCTGTAACCATCGACCTCATCTGAAGGAGCTTTCCAATGCCTAATTCCCGGCCGAACTTTGTCTTCATCATGTCAGACGACCACGCCTCGCACGCAATGAGTTGTTACGGCAGCCGCATCAACACCACCCCCAACCTGGACCGCATTGCAACCGGTGGACAACGCTTCAACAACTGCTTCTGTACCAACTCCATCTGCACCCCCAGCCGCGCCACCATCCTCACCGGCACCTACAACCACGTCAACGGCGTAACCACCCTGGCCTCCAAACTGGACGGCCGCCAGCTCACCTTTCCCAAACTCCTGCAACAAAATGGCTACCAGACCGCCATTGTGGGCAAATGGCACCTGGGTCACGGCGGCGTGAACGATCCCACCGGCTTCGACTACTGGAATGTCCTGCCAGGACAGGGCCTGTATCACAATCCCGAAATGATTGAAATGGGCGAAAAAAAGGTCTTCCCCGGATATGTCACGGACCTCATCACAGACTTCTCCCTGGACTGGCTCAAACAACGAGATCCGGACCGCCCCTTCCTCTTAATGTGCCACAACAAAGCACCGCACCGTTCCTGGGAACCAGACGACAAACACGCAGACCTCTACGAAGACATCGACATTCCCGAACCAGAAACCTTCAACGACGATTATAAAAATCGAGCCCGCGCTGCCTCCGAAGCCAAAATGCGTGTGGACCGGGACCTCAACGCACAGGACCTCAAACAACCCGTCCCGGAAGGCCTCACACCCGAACAAGAAAAGAGCTGGAAATACCAGCGGTACATCAAAGACTATCTCCGCTGTATCGCTTCTATAGACGACAACGTCGGCCGCCTTCTGGATTACCTGGACGCCGAAGGCCTCACCGAAAACACCGTCATCGTCTACACCTCAGACCAGGGGTTTTTCCTGGGCGACCACGGCTGGTACGACAAACGCTTCATGTACGAAGAATCCCTGCGAATGCCCTTCATCGTACGTTATTCCAAAGAAATCGAACCCGGCATAACCTGCGATGACATGATCCTCAACGTGGACTTCGCGCCCACCTTCCTGGACCTGGCCGGCATCGAAAATCCCCCAGAAATGCAAGGGGCCAGTTTCCGCCCACTCTTGCAGGGAAACCGGCCCGAAGGCTGGCAAACGTCGATGTACTATCGCTACTGGATGCACCTCACCACCCACCACGTGTACGCCCACTACGGCATTCGTACTCACCGGTACAAACTCATCTACTACTACGCAGACGCCTTAGGCCAACCCGGTGCCATGGACGATACCCGAGAACCCGAATGGGAACTCTTTGACCTTGAAACCGATCCCTACGAACTCAACAACCGCTACCACGACCCCGCCTGTGCGGACATCGTCAAAGAACTCAGAACCGAACTGCGCAACCACCAGGAACGGGTGGGTGACGAGCCTTACCACAAAGAAGCATAAAAGCGGCCTCACGCAAAGACGCGAAAACGCAAAGGAAATTCCACAATCAAAGGAACGGCCTGTCTCCGAAACACCATTCCGGAAACAGGCCGTTCCTTTCTATCCCGTCGCGCTCACCCCGGCTTCCGCAACCACATCCACAACGCCCAACCCACCGCCGGGACCAACGCCAGAGCCGCCGTCCAGCCCACCACCGCCCCAATCGGCGCAAGATCCAGGGCCACCCCTCCCAGAGACGCACCCACTGCAGCCATCAGCGTGAACCCTGCAAACTCTGCTGAAAACACCCGTCCCTGAATATGCCCCGGCACCTCTTGCAACAACAACTGCGTGGACAACACCCACACAATCCCACTCCCGAACCCGCGTAAAAACGTACCCACCAGCACCACACCAAAACTGTGCAACGGCGAAATCGTAAACAAA
>JAQCGA010000276.1 GCA_027619145.1 bacterium
GGTTGAAATTCTTTTTCGAGGCGGAGATTGGTTCTTAAAGGCTGGGCAGGAAGCGCTGTGGCGAATAAAAACAGGCAGAGGCTCGCCGCTAAAATAAAAAAAGGTTTCATCTCTTTGAAGCTCCTTTGAGTAACAGGTACAGACGTGCAGGACGTCTACTTGAGTACGTCGATATCGATTCATCGGAGAGAAGAGATTAAACCACGGGAGGCGCTCGGCCCCGGCTGAGGAACGGGAAGATATGCGGGATGGGAATGGAGAGAAGAAGAGAGCGTAGATACGTTCTGGCAAGCAGGCCTAAGAAAAAAACATGCAGGGCCGGGTACAGGAGGGTAAGCCAACTGCAGACAGGGCAGTGGAAGCGGTCGTGGTCCGGGGTGCTGACGTGTGCGAATCCCAACGCCAGAGCAAACAGGAGCAAAAGGATCCCGCAGACAGCAATCAGACGGACCGGTTTTCGGTACAGAGAAAACACGGGCATAAGATGTCTCCAGCTTGATTCGCTGGAAGAACAGCGACTTTCCGGATGGACTTTTAGCGTTTGAGAAAATTCAAGAGGATGGGCGCATGGAGCGGCCCGTATAGTGGGGTGATGCGAGAGGAGTTATACGAGAGGAGGAGAGCGGCCCGAGCGGACCAGAGGCGGTGCGGAGAGAAAAGCCGGGAGAGAAGAAAAAAAGAATGGAAAAGAAAAAAGGAAAAGGCAAAGCAGGACTGTTGCCGCCAGACAGGCTGCGTTGTGAAACGAAGTGCAGGCCACGCAGTGAGTCGTTTCGTGATCGTGGCTGACGAGAAGGGCATGGGTTGCGACAAGAGAAAAAGCGCCCAGGAGCAGCACGATGACGAGGGTTGCAAACGTGGGATGTTTGCGAATGTAGTTCAGGCGTGACATGGATTGTTTCCGAGGATAAGGAATATGCGCTACGATGGATTAAATCTATACGAAACCATGTTTGGAGTCAAGCCGGGCTATGTTCAACGATAATGATATCTACAGGCCAGTACGATGAGAGCATCTCCTTCAACTTTGTAAACAAGGCGGTGGGTCCGGTCTATGCGGCGAGACCAGCAGCCTGCAAGGTCAAATTTCAACGGCTCTGGTTTGCCCGAACCACCAAACGGATTTCGGAGGGTATCGTCGAGAAGCTTCAGGATTTTCTCTGCTTTTTTTTTATCGGTTTTTACCCAATATGTCAGATCTTCAAACGCATTGGGTTTAAAGACCAAGTTCATTTTTTAGATCTTCCGCATTTTTGAAGGAGATCGTTTTTTGGCTTTCCAGAGACTCCTGCAACCTGCGGACATTTTTTGGAGAACGGAGCAGGTAGATGGTTTCTTCCAGGGACGTATAGTCTTCTTTGGATAGAATGACCACGTCTTCCCCATTTTTCCGTTTTACCAGAAGCGGGTGATGTTCGCTGCAAACTTTATCGAGGCAGTCTTTCAGCGTTTGCCGCAACTGGCTGTATGAGATAGAATCGTTCATTAGTATTTCTCCTTAAAGTATTGTACAGATAAATTGTACAATACTTATGGAGATCTGTCAAGCTTGCTTTTGTCTCTGAGCGCGGACGAGCAAGACAATTCCAAGCAGGATGAGTGGAATGCTGAGTAGTTGGCCTACGCTGAGGAAGAGCAGGTCTTCGTAGGCGGCCTGGCGCTCTTTGACGAATTCGATGAAGAAGCGGAAGGTGAATACGGATATGAGGAACAGACTCAGGAGCAGGCCGTGCGGGGTGCGTTCGCGGAGCTGGTTGTAGATGCGAAACAGGCCCAGGAAGATGATGCCGTAGGCGAAGGATTCGTAGAGTTGCGCAGGATGGCGGGGGATGTTGTCCAGGCGCTCGAAGATGAAGGCCCAGGGTACGTCTGCGGGTATGCCGAGAATTTCGGAGTTGAAGAGGTTGCCAATACGGATGAAAAAACCGCCGAGGGCTGTGGGGATAACAACGCGATCCAGGATCCAGAGGTAGGGTTGTTGGGGGCGATTGCGTGTATAGAGATACAGGGCGGTAAAGATGCCAATTGCACCCCCGTGGCTGGCCAGGCCGCCGTGCCAGACTTTGAAAATTTCGAGCGGATTGGAGAGGTAGAAGACGGGGTCGTAGAAAAGGCAGTGGCCCAGGCGTGCACCGGCGAGTGTACCGGCAACCATATAATTCACCAGGCTGTTGAGATCCTCTTCTGATTTGTGTTCGTTGCGGAAGATACGACGCGTGATGTAGAAGCCAATGAGAAAGGTGGCTAAAAAACAGAGGCTGTACCAGCGCAGAGCAAGAGGGCCAATGTGGAAGAGTTCGGGACCAACGTTCCAGTGAATGTAGGCGAGAGAGGTCATGGACGATCCTGGGATTGAATGAAAGGTTCAGGTGGTTTTGTCTGTTCCACCGGGTGGCGGAACGGGATCGTACCCACCTGGATGAAAAGGATGGCAGCGGAGAAGGCGTCGGGCAGACAGATAGAACGCTATAAAAAAGGGATGTTGCTGAAAACATTCGTGGGCATACTGGGAACAGGTAGGGTGAAACCGACAACGTGCACCCGGCCCGGTAAAGAATTTCAGAAAGGGAGAGAGGAAGAGTTGATAGGCGCGTACAAGGAAGAGGGCGATTCCGGAAAGGAGTCTGTCCAGGCCGCGCAGCAGAGATTGGGGAATGAAGCGGGAACCGGGCACGGCGGTTTCCTTTGAAGAAATGCTTGATTTCGGCTGAATTCAGCGGTACGTTTACGCGTGCAGGCAAGAAGGCAGGAACGCCCTGTAGTTATGTGAATGAACATACAAAGAAAATGATTCTGTGTCCACGAGATCCTGATTGGCGAAAAGGAGACAATATGGCGGAAGAGACGATTTTTTCTAAAATTATCAGGAAGGAAATTCCTTCGGATGTTGTGTACCAGGACGATCTGGTGACGGCGTTTCGAGATATTGACCCGAAGGCACCCACGCATATTTTGATTATCCCAAACAAGGTGATTCCCACGGTGAACGAAGTGACAGAAGCGGATGAGCCGGTGATTGGGCGGATGTTCACGGCGGCGGCGAAGATTGCGAAAGCGGAAGGGATTGCCGAGGATGGATACCGGCTGATTGTGAATTGCCGGGACCACGGGGGGCAGGAGGTGTACCATCTACATATGCATCTGGTGGGGGGGAGACCGCTGGGGCCGATGCTTGTGCGAGGATAAAGGCGGTGTCACGCAAAGGCGCAAAGACGCGAAGGGAAAGGTGGAGGCAAAGAAATACCAAAGGCGCAAAGGGAGAAACAGAGGTGATAAACACGGAGGGTGGGGCGAACCTGCGTGTTCGTTTCTACGATCAAAGAAGCAAGGCCCGGGAGGTTTCTCCCGGGTCTTGTCCATATCCGGGGAATTGCCGATGGTCACAACCGGGATCGAACGAGGTGGCGGAGGGTGTGGAGAAAAGGCGTTTCTCCCAGTTTGTCCACGTTCCCCAGAGCGTCTTCTACGGTTTCGTCAAAGGGCAGGCTTCCAAGCCAGGGAATTTGGAAAGTTGTGGCGAGTTCCTGTACGGCTGGAGAATCGTCACGTGCCATGTTTTCGAGCAGGCCCAGGATGTGTGCGTCCATCCGCTGGAGCAGGCGCAGGGTGCGCGCAACGGTTTCGAGGACTACGCGGGAGCGGGTAGAAACGGCCAGGAATTCGGCGGCAGGCATGAGGCGAACAGCGTCGAGGGCGGCGTCACCCAGGCCGGGGGGCATATCTACGACCAGGGTATGGGTGTTTCCCCACTGCGTGATGCAGAGCAGTTCGATGAGGGCATTGGAGAGGTCCTGGCCACGCAGGGGAGCGGGCTGTTCTCCCACGAAGTGCGTGATGGACATAAAACGGATGCCGTGTACTTCGGGGGGGACCAGGCCAAATTTTTCTTCGGGGAAAGGGCCGTGGATGCCCAGGATGAGGTGGTCGCAGGGGCCGGTGAAGTCCAGGTCCAGAAGGCCTACCCGGCAACCGCTTTCGGCCAGGGCCAGGGCCAGGCCGGAGGCGACCAGGCTTTTGCCGATGCCGCCTTTGCCGCCGGTGACGGCCAGGATGCGCTGAAGGCCAGAGAGGCGTTTTTCAATGATGTCCACACGCGGGTCCAGTTCCATCAGGTTCTCCCTTCGATGGAGCGGATCCAGACACCGCGGCCCTGCACGACTTCGAAGTCCGGGCTGCCGCAGTCCGGGCAGCGAAAGTAGGTGTGGGCGAGTTCGGGGACAAAATGGATGGCTTCAGATTCTTCTTCGACGAGATTTTTTGCGGCTTCGGGGAATGTGAATTCCCGTTTGCAGATCCGGCATTTGAATTGTGCGGGTTCAACGCGGAGTTGAATGTCAGTGGAGGCAAGCCGGGGTTCGTTGGCAGGCTGGACTTCTTTGAGTGCGTGTTCGAAGATGTCGATTTCGATTTGTTGCAGTTCGCCAATGGAGACGATAATTTTTGTGATTTCGGAGAGGCCTTCTCTGTCGCAGGCTTTCAGGGCTGAAGTGAGAACACCTTCCGCAAGCGCCCATTCGTGCATGGGGAAACTCCGGTGGAAATTGGTTTGAATGGTGGAACTGAGATAAATATTATTTCCGGTCGATCCATTTGTAGGCGGTTTTTGCATTTTTCCAGAAGATTTTTTCTGCGGCTTCCGGGCCGATGGATTTCACGTATTCTTTTACTATATGTTGTACGACCGTGTATTTTGCAGCGCGCTCGCAGACCGGCCAGTTGCTGCCGTACAGAAGACGGTCCGGACCCAGGATCTGCCAGAGGTGGTCCAGCGTAGGTGCGTAATAGGCGGAGTCTTCCGGGGCGGGGGTTTGCTGGGCCATTTCTACGAGTCCGGAGATTTTACAGTAGATCGAGGGGTGGTCCGCCACACGGTGGAGGCCGTCGATCCATTCTGGATCGGGCGTTTTTCCGGTGATGGGTACGTGTGCAACGTGGTTGAGGATGATGCGCAGGGCTGGTAGTTGCGCTGCGAGTTCGGAAACGGAAACGAGCAGGTCCGGGCCTACGAGCAGGTCCAGGGAGAGGTCTTTTTCGGAAAGTTGTGAGAGGTTGGGAATGAGTGTGGATTGGGTGATGGTTTGTAAATGATTCCGACCGAGGCGGATGCCCCGGAACAGAGGGTTTTTTTCAAAACGGTTCAGGTGCTTAACAAAATCATCAGAGGTTGGGTCCAGGTTGCCCACGAGGCCAATGATGAGGGGTTCGTTTTGCGCCAGATCCAGTACCCACTGGTTGTCTTCTATCCAGGGACTGGCCTCTACGACGATGGTGCCTGTGACCCCTTCGGGGGCGGCGAGAACCCGGTAGTGTTCGGGCAGAACGCGGCGATAGAGCAGGGGGTTGTTCTGGGGTGGCCAGGGGACGCCTTGAGGACGGGTTGGATCGTAGAAGTGGGTGTGGGTGTCGATGATCATGGGTGTTGGATTTTGGAAGAAGAAGGCTTGACTTCGAGGTCTGGTTCGGTATTTTGATAAAGCTACCGGATTCGTTCTTAAACGCAAGGAGAAAATGAGACCATGGCAAAAGGCAGATATTTTTCTACCAAGACGTTCCACAATTTGCCGTGTTCACACCGGCAGGCGTTTCACGATGGGCACTGCAGTTATATCCATGGGTACAACCGGGATGTTACGTTTCATTTTACGTGTGATGAGCTGGACGAGAATCATTTTGTGGTGGATTTTGGGAAGTTGAAGGACCTGCGGGAGTGGCTGGAGTATATGTACGATCACACGATGCTGATCAATGAGAACGATCCGGAACGGAAGTTGTTTGAGACGATGCACGAGCGGGGGATTGTAGATTTGCGGGTGGTGCCGAATGTGGGGATGGAGGCGTCATCGAAGTTTGTGTTCGACTATGCGGAGAAGCTGGTCCGGGAGAAGACGAACGGGCGGTGCTGGGTGTACCGGGTGGAG
>JAQCGA010000277.1 GCA_027619145.1 bacterium
TTTTGCCGGCACGCGGTTGATGAAAAAGGTTACCCTGGCTGCTGTTCAGCGCATTGTGGGCGGGATGTTGATCTTGCTGGCCTTTGGCCTGGCTTCGGGTGTTTTTTAGGAGGCGGCATGCTCAGAGATTTTTTTATCGGATTTGTTCGGATTCACATTTTGCACCACGCTAAAAAAGAGCCGATTTATGGTGTGTGGATGATGGAAGAACTACGGCATCACGGGTACAAAATTGGCCCCGGCACGCTCTATCCGCTGCTGCACAATATGGAGAAACGCGGATTTTTAAAGAGCCAGGAAGATGTGGTTGACGGCAAAACGCGGCGTTATTATCGCACGACACCACTTGGAGATGAAACGCTGACAGATGCCTGCAATAAAATTGGGGAACTGGTGAATGAAGTTTTGGGTGATTCGAAAGGCCGTACATAAGTCTGGCAGGGGATTTCAGGTTATAGACCTCCTTTAATTGCCCGGGCCGCGAGTGTTTAGAACCGAGGTGCCCGGGAACAATAGATTGTGTGTGCCACGTGTATATTCAAGAGGAGGAGAGAAAATCTTTACGTTGTAATGTGCGTTTTTGTAATGTGCGTTTTTGATGACGGGATTGTTTTTTGAGGGGAGGATGGCCATGCGTTATGTATATATTGTTTCATGGATAAGCACGATTGCTTTCATAGGGCTGTTTACCACTTCGGCAAGTGGTTTTCAGCCGTCTGAAAGCGCTACGTATGTGGGGTCTCAAGCTTGCCTGGGCTGTCACAATGCAACCACGGGTCCTGCACTGGGCACGATGGATGCGTCCGGGTGGCAGAATACGCTGCATGCGAATCTGTACAGGCAACCCACAACGGGTACCGTGATTGGTAATTTTAAATCGGCGCCGGTTGAATTCAAGGTTGGCAATGCTACGCTGACGGTGTCGTTTGACGACGGAGGGGGCAGCGGCCCCTGGAAAATGCGCCTGAGGGGTGCTACGTTTGACACCACGCTCACGGTGGCGCGTGCGCACGGCGGCAAGGATATTGCCAAAAACGAAGATCCGGTGTTGCCCGATACACCCGGGCGTCGTAAGTGGATTGGCAAACAGCGCTATCATGCTAAAATCGGAAATAGCTATTACATTTTACCCGCACAGTGGAACCCGCGGCCCGACCGGGACGGTGGTGCTTTGGGCTGGGTACCTTATCATCCGGAGCACTGGATGGGTGAGAGTGGGAATTACGCGCTGTCGTTCAGGCGTTCGGAAGAACTGCGCTGCTCGGGCTGCCACCAGGTAGGACCCGGGCCGACAGTGAGTGCTCAGGGTGAATACCGCCTGGCCAAGGCCGACGATTCGGCCTTCTGGAATATTGGCTGCGAAAGCTGCCACGGGCCGGGTTCGGAACACGTTGGACAGGGCGGGCGCGGCCCGATTGTGAATCCGAAAGATCTGACGGTTTTGCAGCAAAACGAGTTGTGCGGTGCGTGCCACAACCGTGTGAAGGGATTTCAGATTGGGGGCAACGATACGGATTACCCGTATTCGGCCACGTTGAATCGCACGTTCCGCCCGGGCGAAAACCTGGCGAGCTTCATCGCTCGCGATGCGGGGGGCTACTGGCCCGACGGCACATCGCGTCAGCACCATCAGCAGTACCCCGACTATCAAAAGAGCGGACACGCCGGCAAGCTGAGCTGCATGTCATGCCACAATTCGCACAACGAAACCAATTTCGAGCACGATCTGGTAAAAACGGCGCGTGATAACAGTCTCTGTACACAGTGTCACCCGTCGTATTCCAATCCAACGGCCGTGGCGCAGCATACCAAACATTCGGTGGATCTGGCCAGAGGTCTCGGCCGCTGTGTGGATTGCCATATGGCCGCCGTGCAGAAGTCGGGTGTGAATTACGACATTCATTCTCACACCTTCAAGGTGATTTCGCCGCAAGTCACCATCGATACGCAGGCCGATGGCGGGCAGCCGAATTCCTGCGCAGTGAGCTGCCACGGCGACGGACTTCTGGGAGCGCCTACATTTGGTTTTGCCGGCAAACTGGGTACCTGGAATGAAGAGGTGGACGTGAAACTGGCGCAGCGGTTGTTGCAGCCGATTGTGCCTAATAATACGCCCGCCACGCCGATTCACCGTGCGGTGGTTGTGGCGACCCTTACCCGAAACGGCGTAGCTGTTTCGGGCGCAACGGTGGCTTTTTCACACAGTACTTCCGGCAGATCCACCAGCTTTGACTGGTCGGGCACGACCAATGCGCAAGGCCGCGTGACCATCGAAATCGTGGTTGACAGTCGGCTGTTCCGCAACGGCGCTTCGGGCTATTATCTGGCCAGAGCGACGAATGCTTCGGGGGCTTCGGTGGGTTCGTGGAACAGCATTCCGTTGAATGGCGGCATCGAACAGGCGGTTACCCTGCCCGTTGGCGGGAGAGCGGTGGTTGAAAGTGTTAAAGCATTGACGTTTGCGCTACTGGGCAATTCACCCAATCCGTTCAACCCCGAAACGCACATCGGCTACAGTACTCCCGAATCGGGTGATGTCAGGATGGTGATTTACAACTCGATTGGCCAGCAGGTGCGTGTGCTGGTGAATGAATACCAGACTGCGGGTGAATATACCGTGCGCTGGGATGGAAAAGACGAAGTGGGCCATCAGGTGGCCAGTGGCATTTACTTCTATAAGCTGGCGAGTGGATCCCACGTGGCAACCCGCAGAATGGTCATGTTGAAGTAACCTATTTTTTCAAAAACATGACGAGCGCAGCTTCAGATCGTCATAACTTGCCCCTGTCCGTATCGCGCTATGGACAGGGGCTTTTGTGTTTGCGTATATTGCGAAAGTGATCTCCGTCCAATCGGGTTGGGGAACGGTATACGTGGATGCAGGGCACGGGGTTTTCGTAGCGGATGCGTTTGTTTACGAACCCTGCGGCGGGAACGCATACGTTGGTTGCCGGACAAAACACCGGCTACCCATCTTCAGCCGAATGGAAGTTGCCGGTGGCAGCTCTACTGTAAAATATTGGGCTCTTACCTCGACCGATTGCTCGCCTTCTTCCAAAGACGGCGTCCACTGTACGTCAGTAAATTCGTGTTCCCCGTACGCCCCGCCCTGCACCATCAGCCGTCGGGTTTCCAGAATGCTGGTGTTCACAAGATGTACGACTGTTTGTTCCGCCTCCAACCTTTCCACCAGTGCCGCCACATCCTGGGGCAGTCCCGGCCGGTTCCGATCCATATCAAAATAACGAACCCGGGCAGATAACAATCCCCCGTTGAAACACTGAAAAGGTGCCCCCAACGTCATCTGCGCTAGCCCGCCGGTAAGGATCGGATTTTGTACTGTAAGCGTTTGGCTGGCCCATGTATGTAGGTACTCGTCATTTTGCAGCCGGTCAACATTCCGGTTGACCTGAATCAATGCGGCATCTAGAACCGCTTCCGGCCATCCAGGATTGTCTCCTGCTAGAAACCGGAGATGCGCAGGCTCATTTTCGACAAACTGATTGCCGTGCAAATCGTTATGTACCAGATTCCAGTCGAACAAGCCATCCGGTCGCCAGGCTTCCGACCCGGGGGCTGGCGGGCCTGGAGAATCGGCATACGCATAGGCGTGCGGCCCGTTTATAACCCCTGCTCGTAGCCGCTCCAGCCGCTCCCAGTCCTGTGCTTCCATCGAGAGATGCCAGAGGTGACTGAGAATGTACGGATCCAGTGGTCGGTAATCGTGCCAGCCGTCCGGCCCCATTTTGTATGGCACCAGCAGGTTCCCATCGCGCACCACAGCAAGATCCAGTAACATATCGATTTGCGACCGGAGAAACGCCGGATAGCGTTTATCGCCGCTTACCAGATAGGCGCATTCGACCGCTGTAATCAGCGCGTGGAAGATCATCCAGACCGAATAGCGTCCGGTCCATCCAAAAAATCCCCCCCACCACTGCCCGTTGCGCTTTTCCCCAATCTGCCCTGAAAGCCCCACGTTGTCAGGAATAATCCCATTGTTTTCTTGGGTACGTGTGATCCAGGCATCCACATATTCCAGAACCCAGCGCCTGTACTTTTCTTCGCCTGTTAAAATAAACGCATGGGCAACCAGCCCGGTAATTGCCAGATTCATCGGAACATCTCCACAGATGACGGTCTCATCGTAGAGTTTCTGGATTTCTGCACGTCGTCGTTCATCCTTTTCCCAACCCGGTTCCAGTTCTTTCACCACCGGGTACAGGCTGGCGTGCCCCCATCGCAAAACATAATCTGCAGCGTCCGAAAAGGCCGGTCCAGCGCTTCCGGTAATTGGCGATCGGATCAGCCTCAGTTTCGGATCGTAGTTGGCGGCCTCCGGATCTTCGCCCAGATATAAACCTGCGAACCGCCGTGCCCGGTCTACATTTTCTGGAATTTCCGGATCTGCTAATCCGAAGTTCTGGAATCCCACGTACCCTTCGCTCAAATGCAGCATATCGGTCTGTTTAACAAACTCTTTGTGTACGCTCCGGTTATGCTGATAGGTCCACTGTCGTGTAATCCCATTCCAGGCGTTCAAACTCCAGTCCAGAATCTGTTCTGCGCCGCCCAGGGCATAAAAAAGCGGCCAGTTATTGAAACACTCGTAATCGTCGTCCAGCTTTCCATGTGCCCGAAGCGTACCCCCCCGATAGGTGTACTTCTCCAAAAACAGAGGTGCCGCCCGATTCATCGCCTCTATCAAATGGCGCTGCTTCACCGCCCATGAGGGTGGGGCAATTTTTTGTTCTGCTTTGATCACAACCATTTTGGTATGGGTCATAAACCGCTCCTTTCAGGAATAGGTTCTGCTATTCATACGGTAGGAAAACGACAATGTCAAGCTTCAATCTGTGGCTTGAACCAGTGCGGTTTGACAGGAGCAGAGAGAAGGCGTATACTTGAAGCGTCCAATTTTCAGGTTTGTGATACTGGAGGAATGATGCGGGACGTTTTGATTGACGGATATAATTTGATTCGACAATCCGGCAAGTTGGCCACGCACGAGCGGCGGGGTGGGTTGGAGGCAGGACGTGAGGCGTTGATGCGAACCCTGGCGGCTTACCGACGTGCAACTGGAGACCGGGTGGGTGTGGTGTTTGACGGAGACGAGAGTGTGGGTTTTGTTGCGGGTGCCAGGAAACAACAGGGGATTGAAGTGATATTTTCTCGGTTTCCGGAAACGGCAGACGACATTCTCATTCGCCGAATTCGGAAAAAGCATGGGAAAAAAGCGATGCTGGTTGTGTCGTCAGACCGTGAAATTCAGCGAGCGGCGGACCGGAATCGGATCACGATGGTGAAAGCGGAAGTGTTCGAGAAGGAGATGTACCGACGCGCGTCACAGGGGCCGGAGGTGCGGGGCAGAGCGGAAGAAGATCCAGAGGCGGAAGATGTGACGTACTGGGAAGAAATGTTCCGCACAGAGAAAGGAATGTTTGACGAGGAATAGAGACTTTCTGATGTGTATAAAAAGAAGAGAGCCTGTGTGAATTCGGCGGTTCACGTTCGTTGGCCGAAGAGATTCACGCAGGCTCTCTTTTTGGTGCCCTCTCACCCGCTTGTGGCGAAAGGGCTATCATCCGCTTCGTAATGTTAAGCAGAAGACGGCGGGGGCGTTGGTGGGCTGCCACGTGCTTCCAGGCGTGTAACGAAGGTGTGGTATTTTATGAAAGCGGGTACTGCGGCAGCAAGATCCGCTACATCTGGCTCGGCCGTTTTTTGAATCGGTTCGAGCATTGCGCTGCCACCGGATTTTTTAGATGCGGCCTTTTTACGAGCTTGCTCGGCCCGGTCGCGCGCCAGTTTATCCTGTAGGGAGGAAAGAATGTTCACAACCTGTTCCGCGTTCCGGATCTGGCGGGCGGAGAGCAGTTCGAAGGGTTCTCGGGCGCTCAGATCTTCGGCACTTTT
>JAQCGA010000278.1 GCA_027619145.1 bacterium
GGCCGCATCACCGCCGCGTCTCTCCTCGTCGCCCGCAAAAAAAATATCGTCCTCTCCACTGGCTTCGGTCACCTCCACCCCAATCCCAAATCCGCAGAAGTGAAACCGGACTCCATCTTCCTCCTCGCCTCCATTACCAAACCCGTCACCGCCTGTGCACTCCTGATCCTGGTGGACCGTGGAGAAATCTCTCTCAACGACCCCGTCTCTCACTATCTGCCTGAATTCCAGGGTGTGGAACGCAACAAAATACTCGTCCGGCACCTGCTCTCCCACATCTCCGGCATGCCGGACATGCTTCCACAAAACACAGAACTGCGACGTGCCCATGCACCCTTAAGCGAATTCGTCCAGGGCGCGCTCACCACCCCCTTGCTCTACACACCCGGCACCGACTTCCGCTACCAGAGCAAAGGCATCCTTCTTGCCGCTGAAATCGTCGAACGCGTCACCGGGAAACGCCTGCGCGATTTCGAGAAAGAAGAAATCTTCACGCCCCTCGGCATGAATCACAGTGCCCTGGGCCTGGGCGACTTCAAAATCCCCAACACCGTCTGGTGCGGCACCTCCGCCGAAGAAACCGAAGACCAGAAACACTTCGGTGCGAACAGCCCCTACTGGCGCGACATGGGCCACCCCTGGGGCGGCATGCACAGCACCGGCCTGGATCTGGCCACCCTCCTTCAAACCCTGCTCAACCGGGGGGGATACGCCGGCAAACGCATCTTCAGCCCCGCCGCCGTTGAAGCCATGACCACAGACCAGAACCCCGGCCTGAACGCCCCCTGGGGCCTGGGCTGGGCCCTGGGACGGTCCCGCGTGTGGCACTACTGCGGCGAACTCGTTTCCTCCCGCGCCTTCGGCCACTCCGGTGCCACCGGCACCGTCGCCTGGGCAGACCCGGAAAGAGAACTCATCTGCGTCATCCTCACCAACCAGATGGTCGAATCCGGCCGCCTCCTCCGCCGTGTCTCCAACATTGTATCCGCTGCTGTCGTCGAATAAACCATCCCACCTAAAAACAAAGCGGCCCCGAAGCGATGCTCCGGGGCCATTTTCATATCAGTCGAACGAATACGCAAATATTTGTATCCAGAAAAACCTTATCTGTCATACAACGCATCCCGTGTCCAGGTTCTGCCACCCATCTCCCGGCTCAACGTCTGAAAGGATTGCTGAAGCTTTTCAATCCCAGCCATTCTTTCTACGGCATCCCGTTCCGCCACAGACTGCAAATATTCCCGCACCATTGCAGTAAGGGTCGTATTTTTATCCACCGCAATCTTCCGGACCTTCTTGATGATATCCTCATCCACACTCAGCGTAATATTGGGCATGGGTTCTCCCGGGGAAAAGTTATTGACCCATAATAAGTGTTATCCTTAATATGTGAAAGCTCGCATCGCCTGTCAATGCTGCTTTCAAGGGTGTTTCAAGCCTGGGTTGATAAAAGGCATACAATCGACCACGCTTTACTACATCAAATATTTCGCCTGGGATCTCGATAAATTATGCATCCGGGCGTCTTATAAATAAAAAACGCTGGACACAATGTCTTGCTGTCAGCATACTAAAATCCTTATATTTTCTACATCAGCATCAGACACTTACAGAACAGTAGTTGCTCAGGACTGTCCATGTCAAAACGTCAATTGCTGAAAAAATTGCTCTCCGGATCAAAAAACATCCGCTTTTCGGAGGCAGTGACCTGTGTGGAAGCTTTCGGATTTCGGCTGGCGCGTATCAACGGCAGTCATCATATTTTTAGTCATTCCAAAATTCCAGAACTGGTCAACCTTCAGAACGTCAAAGGAGAAGCGAAGCCGTACCAGATTAAACAGTTTCTCAAGATTGTTGAGCGGTACAATCTTCAAATGGAGAATATGGAATGAAAGACTATCACGTTAACGTCTTTTACAGTGAAGAAGACGAGGGGTATATCGCTGATATCCCCGACCTGGAACATTGCTCAGCCTTTGGCACTACGCCCGAAGAGGCCTTACACGAGGTACTAAAAGCCAAGGAAGCCTGGCTTGCAACTGCACGAGAAAACAAAAACCCCATTCCCGAACCTCGTTACCGTCCTCTGATTTACCAGGCGGTTTAAAATTCCTCTCAAACTCCCTGTTCGCCGAATTCCTCGGCTTCCTCGCACACTTATATTTTTGCAAAAAAAGAAACCCACAAGCAGAGCAGGTCTTTCGCTAAAAAAAAATAGCGATATTTCCAGCAACATCTCACACCCTCCCCCGAACCTCCTCCAACTTCTGATTCAATCTCTTGGGCGACACCGGGAACGCCGTTCCCAATTGCTGTGCAAATACCGACACCCGGAACTCCTCCAACATCCACCGAAACTCCTGCACCTTCCTCGCCCGATCCGACGTCTTCGGAATCTCCTCTTTCAGCAACCCTTCCAGCGCGTCCTGGAACGGTTCTACCTGTTGCGCCTTCTCCCGGTCTTTGGCCGGACCCAGCTTTGCCCGTTCCGCCCGCATCTGCACCGCTTTCAAATATCGCCTTAAATCCGACAGGTGCTCAAACGGCACCGTCCGTAGAAAATCGACCGGCAACAACCGCTTCACATCCTCTTCCATCCCCGGGTACGCCCCCTTTAACAACCGGATCTCCTGGTGTGCTGTCAGCAAACCCTCCAACGTCTCCACAAATTTTCCGGCCAACCCCCTCACCCGCTCCCGCGCCTGAACCGCACCTTCCCGAAACGCCTCCTCCGTAAGCGGATACACCGGCCGGTCTAGCAAATAGGCCACCAGATTTTCATACGCTGCCGTCTGCAAATCCTCCCCGGATCCAAATGGCTGGTACAGCAACCCCAACCGATCCAGCGCCCGCAAATCCTGCGTTAGCCCCTTCAGCTCACCCTTCAACTCGAACTCGTACAACCGCATCAATCCAGCCCGGTTCCCCTTCTCCGCTTCTTCCCGCTCTCGAAACAGACATACATCTACTTTCCCCTCTCGCACAATCAACCCTGGGTACCCGAACACTGGCACCCCACCCACATTCTCCACCTCTACCCGCTCCGGCAAATCCCCACAACTCCAGCCCTTCAAATCGCGCTTCTCCCATTCCCGAGCCGTTTTCTTCCACGTCTCAGAAACCGGCACCTCCTGATGGTCCATCTCTTGCAACAAATCCACCAGTTCCCGCCCCGCTACAATCGGCTTCCCTTCTGCACCCACCACTTCCACACGCATCTTCAAATGGGGCGGCAATTCCTCTCCGTTCCAATCGCTCCGCCGAATCTCAGCCCCATACCGCTTCAGCAGAAACGCCTCCAGAGACTCAATCAACGTCCCGTGTGTAGGCTCCAGCTTCTTTGCAATTTCCCGCGCCGTCTCCGGAATGGGTACAAACTGCTTCCGCACAGACTTGGGTAAACTACGCATCAAATGTACAATCTTCTGTTCCAGTAACCCTGGCACCAACCACTCCAGCACCTCGGGACGCACAAAATTTGCCAGCCGGTACGGCACCGTCAACGTTACCCCGTCCTCTTCCTGCCCCGGCTTATGCGCGTACGAAAGCGCCAGCTCTTGCCCATCCACCTTCAGCGTATCCGGAAACGCCTCGTCATCGTGCTCAATCTCCCGCTCGCCCGCCAGATCCTCTTCCTGCATACACAGGAACTCTGGATCTTCCTTCCACTTTGCCTTCATCAACCGGTTCAAATCGTGCACCGATGAAACATTCACCAATCGTTCCGCATAAAATCGATACACCGCTTCATCAATATCCAGCCACTCGTACTGCCGCATCTGCATCTGCCAGGTCTCCACCTTTTCACGCACCCGGCGATTGTGCTCCAAAAATTTGTGCGGCGTACGGATCGTATCGTTCCCCAGTGCTTCACGGATAAAAATCTCCGTCGCTGCCTCCGGGTCCACCCGCCCGTACGGAACCCGTCGCTGCAACACCTGTAATCCGTACAGCGTAAGCGTCTCCGTAACCAGCACACGCCCGGACCGCGCATTCCAGAACGGTTCTTTGAACGAGGACCGGCACAAATGCGCCCCCAGCACAGCCAGCCACTCCGGCTGGATTCGCGCTACCGTCCGGGCAAACAGCCGCGACGTCTCTACCACCTCTGCTGCAACAATCCACGCCGGTGTTCGATCTTTCTCCGATTCCTTCCCCGAGCCTTTCTTCTCCACAATCTTCTGCTGAAACAGGCCCGAACCCGGAAACAGCATCACATCTCGTCCACGTGCCACCCGGTAAAAATTATGCTCCTTTTTCTGCGCCACATTGCTCAGTAGCCCGCTCAAGACAGAACGATGAACCGCATCGTAATCGGCATCCCCTCCGTGTATCCGAAACCCCTCAATCTCGCGCACCGTCTGCCGCAACTGTGCATAAATATCCCTCCATTCCCGCATCCGGTTAAACGAAAGAAAATGCTCTTTGCAGAACCGCCGCATACGTGCCTGCGTCTGCAACTTCTCAAACGTATCGTGGTACGCATTCCAGATATTCAGCAACGTCAAAAAATCCGACTCCTGATGCACAAACCGTTTGTGCGCCCGGTCCGCCTCTTTCTGCGCATCCAGCGGCCGCACCCGCGGGTCCTGAATACTGATGGCCGCCGCAATCGCCAGCACCTCGCGCACAGCGCCCTCTTTCTCTGCCTCCAGTACCATCCGCGATACCGTTGGCGCAATCGGCAACCGCGCCATATCCCTTCCCATTCGGGTCAGCCTGTTCTGCTCATCCAGTGCCCCCAGTTCCTTCAACAGTTGAAACCCGCCCTGAATCGCCTGTGGCCTGGGTGGCTCCAGAAACGGAAACGTCTCCACCTCGCCCAAATTCAAGGCCAGCATGCGTAAAATCACCTCCGCCAGATTCGCCCGTTGAATCTCCGGCTGCGTGTACTTCGGTCTGGACTCAAAATCTTGCTCGCTATAAAGCCGCACACAGATCCCACCGGACACCCGCCCACAACGCCCAGCTCGTTGTCGTGCACTACTCTGCGAAATAGGCTCAATGGGCAACCGCTGCGTCTGCGTTCTGGGATTGTACCGGCTCATCCGCGCCAGGCCCGTATCAATCACATACTTGATTCCCGGAATCGTCAACGACGTCTCTGCCACATTTGTTGCCACCACAATCCGCCGGTACTTCTGCGTGGAAAACACCTTCTGCTGTTCCGAAGCCGTCAGCCTTCCAAACAACGGAAGCACCTCGGTAAATCGAAATTGCCGTCCCTCCAACCTGCGCCGCGTCTCGTGAATATCCTTCTCGCTTGGCATAAACACCAGCACATCGCCTCGCGCAGACTCGGCCATCACCTCCTCTACCGCCTGCAATGCCGCATCGATATACGTAAACTCATCATTCCCTTCCAGCAGTTCCTCCATCGGCCGGAACCGTTCCTCCACCGGGTACATCCGCCCGGACACTTCAATCACCGGCGCGCCACCAAATGCTTCCGAAAACGCCTCTGTATCAATCGTCGCCGACGTAATAATCAACTTCAACTCCGGCCGCCGTTCCCGCAACTGCCGCAAATATCCAATCAGAAAATCAATATTCAAACTCCGCTCGTGCGCCTCATCCACAATCACCGTATCGTATTCCAGCAAATCCGGGTCATTCTGTGTTTCTGCCAGTAACATCCCGTCCGTCATCATCTTCACCAGCGTCTCCGGCGCCGTCTGATCCCGAAACCGGATCTTGCAGCCCACCTCCTTCCCCCACGTCACCCCCAGTTCCTCTGCAATCCGCCGCGATACCGAAAGCGCCGCCACCCGCCGGGGTTGCGTACACGCAATCGTACCCGACAGCCCACGCCCCGCCTCCAGACAAATTTTGGGCAACTGCGTCGTCTTCCCGGACCCCGTCTCCCCGGCCACCACCACCACCGGGTGCTGCTTCACCGCCTCCCGGATCT
>JAQCGA010000279.1 GCA_027619145.1 bacterium
GCAGGCAAAAAGTATTACTTCCAGGTCAGCTCCACAGACCTGTCCGGCAACGGTCCTACCGCCAACGAAGGGGAGCTTTCTTTTGCCACGCGAGAAGTGGCAGACGAAAAAGCGCCAGTCGTCTTCTCTCGCCCGATTGCCCTGGGCATTACCCACAATTCGGCAATCATCAACTGGGGTGCAGACGAACCCCACTCGGCCGTTATCCGCTACCGCAAAGCAACAGCTCCAAAGCAGGCAGGTAGCGGAACTTTTACAGATAGCAAAGATGATATCAACCAGACCCGCAGCCACGCAGTAACGCTGGACGGCCTGGATCTTGGAACCGCTTATGAATACGAAGTGGAAACCATTGACGCGGATGGCAACACAAGCACGAGCAAAAACCTCCGCTTCACCACGGCGGCAACAGAAGACACCACGCCGCCTACGATTGTACGCGGTCCTGTGGTGCGCAACATTCGCACCACTTCGGTCACCATTGACTGGTTCACCGACGAACCCGCAGACTCTAGGGTTTCGTACGGATTGACCACGAATTACACAGAAATCATCGAAGATGTCACCGGTAGCCGGCTCCACTCGGTTACGCTCACGGACCTCACGCCTGGAACGTTGTATCACTACGCAGTAGGCTCAGCAGACCAGAGCGGCAACGTGGTTACTACAGACATATCTGGTACCGTGCTGGGGCTAAGCAAAGACCACACGTTCAGCACACCCGGCCAGCAGCAGACCAACCTGCCCATTTTCCTGGAAGGTCCGTTTGTAGAATTCACGAACGAGATCGTCATTGTGAAATGGAAAACCGACCAGCTTTCCACTTCCAGTGTCATCATCGGTGTGGCTCCGGGCTCGTCGGTTCCAGCGGGCACCCCGGTATTCGGCGAAAATTCTCAGTTCGTGGTTGAAAACAACGACCTGGTGGACAACCACATTGTCACAATCACTGGCCTGACGCCAGCCAGTGGCTACCTCTTCCAGGCTTCGTCCACCAATGCTTCAGGACTCACTGCAAGCAGCAACGATCCAACAACGCCACGCAAGCTACAACCGCCAGGCGGCTTCGGTAGCTTCACCACCAACACCGAAGCAGACAGCCAGTTCCCGGTCATCACCGGGGGCCCCACTATTGTGGCTTCCACAACAAATACGCTGACCGTGGAATGGCAAACTGACGAAAGCAGCAACAGCGTGATTCAGTTCGGTGGATCAGCCACATCGCTCACAAACGAAGAAGTGGATGGGACCAACGTGACCACCCACCGGGCCGTGCTAACGAAACTGGCACCGGGCGCCACCTACGCCTACAAGGTGGCCTCCACAGACGCTACGGGCAACGGTGCTACCGAAAGCCAGACGGCCTTTGGTACCACACCTTCCGAATCGGACCTGACGGCACCGGTCATTACCTCCATCAACAATACCGCCAGCCCGAGTGAGCCCATCTACAAGACAGACCGGTCTGCGGCCATCCGGTGGGTAACCAATGAAGCTGCCAGTGCATCGGTCGCTTTCGGAACCGCAGCAGACAACCTGAGTGACGTGCGCAGCCTCTCGGACTTCAATACCGAGCACAACGTTACGCTCACCAACCTGCAACCCAGTACCACCTATTTTTACCAGATTTCTTCCAGTGACCAGAACAACAACGGTCCAGCAAAAAGTACCGTGGCCCAGTTTACCACAGATGCACAACCAGACGGCACTGCGCCTCAAATCACGGCCGGGTCCGTAAAAGCTTCCGCAGGTGACAAGACAGCAACCATTACCTGGGAAACGGACGAACTCTCCGACAGCGCCGTAGAATACGGTCTTTCTGGGGGCAGCCTGGGCTTCAACGTGGGTGACGCATCTGACATTACGAAGCACAGCGTCACACTGACCAACCTCACACCAGGGACCGAATACAGCTTCATTGTGAAATCTTTCGACCGGTCCAATAACGAATCCGCTGCAATTGATCCGATAACGTTCACCACCTTTGCTGAAGGCCAGACACCGGCTCCGGAAGCACCGGCAAAACCCACGGCAACCGGTGGCAACGCCTCGGTGCGCCTTTCCTGGGATGCCAGCACCTCTACCGGCATAACCGGGTATTTGGTACAACGTGCAGCCACAGGTGGAGAATACAGCTCAATCACTTCATTAGGTGCAACCACCTCGTATGTAGACGCAACCGTGCAGAACGGTACCGCCTACACCTACCGGGTCGTTGCCTTGGGTGCCCAACAGGCCCAGAGCACACCCTCCACAGCATCGGATGAGATCACCCCGGGTGCAGACAAAGGACCGGCCGCACCCACCTTCTCACACATCCAGGGCAACCGGTTAACACCTACCCTGGTCATCAACAATGCCTCTGGAGAAAACCTGAGCTACGTCTTCCAGTTGTCCACATCGGCAGAGTTCACCGATGCGGTCGCAATCGCTTCAGGGCTTGCACCCGGTGCGGGACTCGGCTCGTCCGATCCTTCAGGTGTTACCGCCTGGACCGTGGATCGCACACTCACGGAAGGCACCACCTATCACTATCGGGTGAAATCCGGAGACGGAACCTTCGACAGTGCCTACCTCACCGGCAACTTCACCGCCAAGGCCAGTACCCCCGAATACATCGGAGACATCTCCGGAGACAAGAAAGTCAACCTGTCAGATTTCATCCGGTTCGCACAGTCCTTTGGTAAGGAGCCCGGACAGGACGGCTACAATGCCCTGGCGGACATCACCGGAGACTCTAAAGTCAACCTGGCAGACTTTATCCAGTTCGCTCAATCCTTCGGCAAAACCTACATCCAGGGCACCAGCAGCGGCAAATTGGTAGCCCCGGCCGTACTGACCTACGGCATCAATACCCACGCGCAGTTGCAACTGGTGGGACGCCCGGTTTCTTCCGAGCAAGGTGCCATCTTCACCGTAGATGCAAAAATCAGCAATGCGGAAAACCTGCAGGGTTATGCATTGCGCATCCAGTACGATCCTTCCACCCTGCGGTTTAAGTCGGCCTCCAACGGCAAAGACAATTTGCTGGAACAGGACGGTCGGCTCGCTGAACTCTTCGGCACCCTCAGCCACGATCCGCTAAAAGGGGAAATCCTCCTGGCCAGCACCGTCACCTATGGCGCTCCTGCCGAAGGGGAAGGTCTTCTGGCAAGGTTGCGCTTTGACTTGCTACAGGAACACCCTCAGGGCAACCTGGCTCACATTGCCGAAGGGATTTTGATCGACGGCCGCTTTAACGCGGACCTCGCGCAAAACCTGGGTGGAAGGCTCTCCCTGGTTCCGGATGCATTCGCTCTGGAACACAACTATCCCAACCCTTTCAACCCCGAAACCACCATCCGCTACGCCGTGCCCGAAGCCGGTAAAGTCACCCTGCGCATTTACAACGTGCTCGGGCAGGAAGTGGCTACCCTGGTCAATACCAATCAGGTTGCAGGCTATTATTCGGTGCAATGGAATGGGATGGATCGTTTGGGTCGATCCGTGGCCAGTGGGGTGTATCTCTACCGGATGGAGGCTCAGAACTTCACCCGGGTTCACAAGATGCTTCTGCTGAAGTAAGCGCGAAGCGGAACAGGTAAAGGGGCGTCGCATAACTGCGACGCCCCTTTTTTTATTCAGTATTGAGAGAATAAAATAAATTTTTTACACGATGTACCAAACCACTTGATTTACGGTATATTTATATTCATACTGTTTTTTTATTTACAGATGCATATTTTCACACACGTAAAAACTTCTCATATACGCGCAACAATATCCAGGCGGTGAGGGGAAAGCCCTTTATCGTCTTGTTTCGTATACAGAGGTTTCGCTGCAAGATTCAGTGTTCGTGTCGGGTTATAACCCGTTGTATTCACCCACCCACGATGGAGAAAAATACCGGAATTGCCCAATGGACCGTCCATAGAAAATTACAATTCGCATAAAAATCTCAAATATACGCGCAACAATATCCAGGCGGTGAGGGAAAACCCTTTATCGTCTTGTTTCGTATACAGAGGTTGTGATGCAAGATTCAGTGTACGTATCATGTTGTGACCCGTTGTAACCACTCGCACCAGATGGAGAAAAATAGATGGAATCCCCTGCTGATTTACACGTTTTCAGGTTCAGAAATGTCGGGCTTGTTCTGGCTGTCTTGTTCCTGCTTTCATTTAGCCTGGCGCCTGCGGCACACGCCCAACAGGCCAGCGCCGATATTCAGGAAACCGCCGACAATATCCTCTCCAGTGACCTCCGTGTGGAAACCGATCCTGGACAGACCGTTGTCATCGAGCTTTTTGCAACAGGCTTCGACGGCGCCATTGGGGTCAAGGCGATTCTCGACCTTGACAACCCCACTGCCGTCGCAAGCGTAGCTGGCGATCGAAAACTGGGGTTTGACTTCCCGCCCACACCGGTCAAGCTTACGGGGTCGCAACTTACCTTTGAAGAGGGTGGTCTTAGAGCGGCTTCAGAGACGGGTTCAAATCTGAAACTGGTGGGCGTCGTTCGGGTAACGCTGGCCGGGACGTTCACAACACTGAACCTCACGCTCTCCAGCCTCGAAATCAGCTACCTCACCAAACCTGCGGTCAAACTCACGCCCAATACAAAGCTAATCGTGGTCAATGCGGCCACCGTGCCCCGGACGCTGCAAGTCGACCTGGATATCGCCGAGGGCAACCAGAATCTGTTGTCCGGACGGTTCAACCCGGGCCAGCAGGTGGTGGCCCAGCTATTTGCAAGCGGGCTGAGAAATCTCCTGGCCTACGAAGTCCACGCCGTGGTGGATACACCTGCCATTGACATCAAGAATATCCAGTTCTTTGCCCGGGCACCTTTTACAGTTACCCCGGCCGGTACTGGCGTTTTCCCCACAGCCGCAGCTTCCGCCAGTTCGAAGGGTGGCGTAGATCTTCAGATCGCCACGTCCGGCGGACAGGGAGACGGAACCTATTCTACCTCCAGCCTGGAAGTGACCACGACGGGAGGCACATCGGCAAGCCCCACCCGGGTGGCCCTGGAAATCTACGGGACCGGTGTTTCTCAGACCTCAGGGTTCGAGGCCCGGTTCAAAGTGGACAACCCGGTAGCCATCCAGTCTGTATCGGCCCGTGAATCTACCACCTTTCCTACTCCTGGATCAGCCCGACTGGAAGGCAATCAGGTCATCCTGAGCGTTTCCAGCGGCGTTGTCAATATTACGGATGCCCAACCCAAATTGCTGGGTACCCTTTTAATCACCCTCTCTTCCAATTTCAACGGGCTCAGCATCAGCCTGCCCAGCATCACCTTCCTCCCCGGAAATGAGGTCATCACCACAAACGCGGTACTCAACATCAAACCCACCGCCGGAGTAGCGGCTTCCACCACAGAAATTCAGGGGCGAACGGTCATTGGCCGCGCCTCTGCGCCTACCGGCGCAAAGGGCAGCGACGTCCGCCTGGGCCGCTTCCAGTTTCTTACTGGCCGTGACTTCCGGGGCGGTACCATTACCATTACCAAAATGGTGTTCATGCCGGGCGGCATAGACCCCATTACCATCACGCCCAATATCACGCTCAACCTCAGTTCGGTCGTTACAGACGCACCCATCGTTACTGCACCGCCGGTGCCCGTTACGGTAACCGGCAACCGGGCGCTGATCCAGTGGACGACCAACAAGCCCAGCACCAGCCGGGTCATTTATGGTACCAGTTCTTCAACCCTGAGCCAGCAGGCCGACAAAAGCGAACTCGCCACCGTCCACCGGGTAGTCCTTGAAAATCTGTCCCTGAATACGCAATACTACTTCCAGGTGACCAATACGGACGCTCAGAGCCGCACGTCCTCCCCCTACCCAACCAATCCCAACTCCTTCACCACCAGGAACCAGATCGATGTCCTGGCCCCGAAGATTTTGGAAGGCCCCGCAACGGTCG
>JAQCGA010000280.1 GCA_027619145.1 bacterium
TATCCTTTCCATAAAATAAAAAGAGGTGCAACATAACAAGTTGCACCTCTTTTTATTTTATCTAATTCTGCACCTACCCTGCAGTCTGTGCGGAAAACTCCTCTTCACGGTTGAAGAACTGAAGGTTTTCCCGCAAAAACTCCGCAACCCGCCGCCCAGAAATCATCCCGAGCTGATTGGCTGTTAGTACATTCAAAAGGTCGAGCCCCTTTTCAAAACCAAACTTCTGAATCAAACGCTCTGAGTCGTACCGATCCATACGAATCCTCCTGTTCGATGCGCACATCCTGTGGCAGATCGGTCGCTTGAACCTCTTGCGGCCGTACGGCTTCCAGTAACAAAATACGACAACGCCACACCCGATTGAGTCTCTGAACCCAGTTGGCTCAGCATTTGTGTGACGTTCAAACACTACGAAGGGCATCGGTTGACAAAAAAGCGACTCATAAAACCAATGAGATCCTTCTGTAACAAATTTTTCACCAGGGGAGTGTGGTATGTTGAATCGGTTTCGGAAAGGGGAGATGGCAGAAAAGGGGTTTGCTCACGCTCACTTCCTGTGATCGGAGCTTCATTATCCGCATCCTGTCGGAACATATGCCCTCCTTGGCAAAGGTTTTTAATATCACTTGATACCACACAGTGTAATTATCGGACAACATCCCGGAAGCTTTAGCTCCTTTTGCCAGAATCAGTCCAGAAAGCGCTGACAGGGTACATCTCCGCCCTGATGGATACAGTCAAAGCGAATCCGCCAGCCAGAAAAACGGGTGCCGTGCTGGAAACAACGCATCCAACAAAGCCAGAAGCGGAGCATCCGCCTGAGCACCCATCCGCTGGCTCAACCGGTCTGTCCCCAGAATAGCACGGGCCAGAGCGATTCCTGGCAACGTAATACACCATACGGCCCGATCTTCCCCCAATCCCGGGTATAACTTGACTTCTCCTTCTGTGCAATCCAGCACAAATTCTTCCGACTCTACTCGAAACGCCACACAACCAGACAATCCACTGGCTACCATACGGGCAGACAGCACCGGCAACACCTTCTGCATCATCATCTGTGCTCGTGGAACCCGCACCAGCAACTCCGGATCGTCCGCCCTCTGCAAGAGAGTTCCGGTTGCAGCGATGGCCTGCATCAACTGGTTATTCGCCGGCAAACGAAACGCCACACGGCGGTACCCGGCTTCTCCGGCAAAACTGCGTATCGCTTCCAGCAACTCATTCGCAGAAACTGCATCTGCTACAGCGGCCTCATACACCACAAACTGCGCCCGATCACCCGCCGCACGCAGACAGCCCCGGATCTTCCCTCCTTCTTCCAGCAACAGGCAGAAATCTTCTTTCGCACAAAACCCCAGCAACACCTCATTTGTTTGTAACCACCCAAACGGATGCTTCGTTTCTAATACGCGGCGCCACCGCTCCAAAGAAGGTACAACCGCACCTACAGGCACTTCTTTCCTGGACAATCGTGCCAGTTCTTCTGCATCTTCTGCCCCAGCCCGGCGTAGCCGTTGCCCATTCGTTTTACGGGTCACAACCACTTCAGCCTGGCAGGCCGTATAGGCGTCCACATACCCGAATCTGCGATAAAATTCCAGCGTACCTGCCAGATGCAGCATCAATGCGCCTTCTGAACAGGCTACTTCCTCCGCGTTTTGCACCAGTGCCCGCCCCAGCCCTTGCCCCCGGTACTCCGGTGCCACCACCACCATCGCCAGCACAGCACCGGGCACTTCCACTCCATCCAGATAAAACAAACGGGGCGCCAGCAAGGTATGCCCTGCAACGCGCCCCTCTACAAATGCCACACGGGAATGCACAGACCGGATCTGTGGATCTCCTTCCATCAATTCATCATATAGCTGTCCAAACGCCGCACCCAGGCCCGGCCGTACCTCAAAGACAGACTGGATAAGCGCCCGCACTTCGCGCCGTTCTTCTTCTGTTTCCACGCCCCGAATTTGAAATGCATCTACCGGCATAAAACGCCCGCTCGAGCAACACATCGAAGCGCTTCTTTTCGCCTCGGCCTCCGGGTCAGACCAGCGCCTACCACCCTCCCACCTGTGCCCGGTCCACAATATCCCGCGTCAAAATCTGAAACGCAGCGCCCAGTCCTTCTTTCCGCGCCTCTTCCCGTTGCGCCGCCGCACTATAAATCCCGTATCCCTTGAGCCGTTTTTCTTCCCACAGCACCTTCTTCTGCCGCGCATCGTAACAGCTCACATCCATATACACCGTGATCCGGTACTGATCGGCCTGGTCTCCATACGTAAACGGCTCTTCCAGCACTTCTACAATGGTACCCCGCAATACCACATCTGCCCGGTTCTCATCCACCACTCGCATCGCCGCATCGCTCACAAACCCCTGGATCAAACTATCCGTAAGCGTCTGCTGGATTTCCGGCTCCAGGCTCTCGTTCTCCAGTAGAGGAATCCCAATGGACTGAAATCCCGAACCACCCGTTGCAGAGGTGGAATAGTGTGCACACCCCCCATACAACAACACAAGGCTGGCAACCAAACCCAAAAGACGGTTCAACTGTCCTCCTCAGATGCAGACGATTCTCCCTCTGCTTTTTCCCCTTCACCCTCAGAGGCCGGTTCCTCTTCTTCACTCCCTTTTTCGGGCGCTGCCTTCTCCTTGTTCAATTCGTCCACGTAATTCATCCGCAACTCATATAGCGCATGCTCCAGCAAGCCCTTTTCATTCTCGCTCAAATTGCCTTTGGTACGAGAATCCAGCATGCCCAGAATATCAATTGCATTTTTCGCCTGTGCCAGATCCCGCTCTACCTTGTTTGTTACCGGATTCATTACTTTGCCCATATGCTGCCAGGCCGCCCCTTGAAACATCATGATCACCTGCATAAACAAAAACTCATTTTGCTGTTCCTGGCCTGAAGAATCTTTTTCTGCCATGTTCTTTTCCTCCGTTCGTCCTATATTAACACTGAAATCGTTCCTCAAAATTATGAATCCACCCCGGCCGTGTCAAGCCCCAATGGCCTGGAGTTATTTTATGCGCACAACACTGCTCCTTCTTTGTTCTTTATTCGCCACGTTCAGCCCTGCAAAAGCCCAAGAAGTCCAGCTCTACCGCAATGGCTGGGGGGTACCTCACATCTACGGCCAAACAGAAACAGATGCGATGTACGGATTCGGGTACGCCCAGGCACAGGATCGCCTGGAAGCGATTCTTAAAAACTATCTCACAGCCACCGGACAGATGGCCCGCGTATTTGGTCCAGAACACCTGGATGCAGACTTCCGCCAGCGCCTCTGGCAACACGAAAAAATCAGCCGCGCGAAATATTCAGCGCTCGATCCCCACATCCGTTCCCTCATAGAAACTTTCCTTGCCGGCATCGCTGCCTACATGAAGGACCATCCGCACAATGTACCCGCATGGGCTTTCCAACCCGAACCCCATCACATCCTTGCTCTCGGCCGCTATCTGGCCTGGCAGGAACTGGAAAAGCAGGCCAATCGCGAGTATCACAACCTGCCTCCTGCGCCTCTTCCAGATAACCAGTGGGCCGTATCCAGAGAACGCTCTGCAGAAGACGCTGTTCTCCTCTGCATCGACCCCCACCAACCCTGGCAAACCTCCACCCGCTGGTACGAAGCCCATCTACACGGAGGCACCCTTAACGCCTATGGTTTCACCTGCCCCGGATTGCCCGTCCTGCTGACCGGCCACAACGACTTCTTGGGCTGGGCAATGGCAACAGGCGGCTCAGACGGCGCAGACGTGTACGAACTCGACCTCGAATCTCCAACCACAACCCGGTACCGCTACGACAAAACCTGGCGGCCTATCCAAACAGACACCATACGAATCCAGGTCAACCTGAACGGAAAAATAGAAACCCACGTACGCATCCTCCAGCGCACCCCCCACGGCCCTGTGCTTTATCGGAATGAACGAAAAGCCTGGACCTTCCGTTTTTCGATCGAACAAGAAGTTCGGCAAATCGAACAACTCTACCGCCAGATCACAGCCTCCAGCCTGAAAGAATTCTACGCAGCCCTCTCCCTGGCTCAGACTGGACCCCAGCGCATGATGTACGGCGATGCAGAAGGCAACATTTCCTACATTCGAACCGGCCGCATTCCCCTCCGTCCCGAAATCTACTCCTGGGACCGCCCGGTCTCCGGCAACACCGCTGCAACCGAATGGACCGGTAGCCATGCCCAGGAAAGCCTGCTCCAGATCCACAACCCCCGGTCCGGCTGGCTCCAGGACTGCGGTACCTCTCCAGATCGGGTCACCCTGTATAGCCCGCTCGAACCCGGCCGTTACCCGGACTATCTCTTTAACACCATCCCCGGCGAAGAATCTCCTCGCTCTTTCCGCGCCGTCCAGCTTCTCTCCACCCTGTCTCGCATCACCCTGCAAGAAGCCTTCGACCTGGCCCTGGACACCTATGCGGTACACGGTGAACGCTGGCTGCGCGCCCTCCAAATTTCCTGGGCGTCCAACGGCCCTCAATTCTTGCACACCGAACCCGCGCTCGAATCTGCCCTCACCCTTCTTACCCGCTGGAACGGCAGGCTGGACCGCACCGAAAAAGGCGCGGCCCTCTACACGCGCTGGCGCAAGTTTTGCAAGGAAAAAGGTCGTGCCATCAACCACCTGCACATTCTCTCCTCCCAGCAACTGGGCGAAGAAACCCGCCACAATCTCCTGGAATCCCTCGCTGAAGCTGTACGCGACATGAAAACAAATGACGGACGCATCGACGTTCCCTGGGGCGAAATCCACCGCATCCGCACCCCGGAAACATCCTGGCCCTTCTCCGGCGGTCCAAACGTCCTCCGCACCGTCATCACAACGCCAGAACTCGCCCTGCAGTATGGAACCGGCGGCCAGTCCTGCACCACTGTTGTCCTCTTCCGTAGCCCCGGCCATGTCGAATCTTTCTCCGCTGTCCCGTTCGGCCAAAGCGACCACCCTTCTTCCCCTCACGTCCAGGACCAGGCCGAAGCCCTCTTCAGCCGCGAACGCCTCAAACCCACCGGCTACCGTAATTCCGCCGGACTCACCCTGCAACACACGCTCACCCTTCTGTCTCACTGAGTCCACTTGCATCCAGAATGGATTTGAACTATATTTGAACTATTATAGTTCACTATATAGTTCACTTTCCAGGAGACCTCAGGTTATGAAATCCCTGACCATTCACGGCCTAGACGAAACGCTGGATGCCATGATTCGGGAAACGATCCAGAGATGAAGGCACCAGCTTGAATAAAACGATCAAGAAACTCCTGGAAAATGCCCAGGGAATGCGCTCCGGGACACCCCTGGATCATCGGCAGGACTTTATGGACCTCTTTGGATGTTGGACGGAAACAGATGCAGCGGAATTTGCCGATTCCACTGAAAGTTTCAGGAAGGTTGATCCCGGGGATTGGGGTTGATTCCGCTTACCCCTCCAGCGCCGTCCTCAGCCTCTCCAGCGCCGTCTCCACATCTGCATATCCCCGCACAATCCACACCTGCTCCTCACCGCGTTTCAATACCAGGCTCGGAAACTCCCGTACTCCCAACGATCGCCGCACGTTAAAACCTTCCTGAAGCTGTGCCTCTGTCTCATCCGCATGCAAGTCCCTCTCGAACCGTTCCGCGTCCAGCCCAATTTCTCCGGCTAACGCTACCAGCATCTCCGCATCCGAAGGATTCCGCGCTTCCTGGTAATATGCCCGCTGAATTGCCGCAAACATCTCCGGCCCTGCATCGGCCCGCTGTGCCGCTGCGGCCAGGACCGCTCGGCAAGCCGGGTACGTGGATCGGCGCGGCGCACACGTCTCCCAGAACGCCCAGTTGAACGACACACCCGTCACCGTGCTTACTTCTCGCCACGCGTTCTGCACATATCCCCGAA
>JAQCGA010000281.1 GCA_027619145.1 bacterium
ATCGTCATCACCCTGATCATCAAAGGTGCCGGACGCTGGTCCGTGGACCGGGTTCTCTCTTATCGCCTGCAAGCCTGACCTTCAACCCATATACAAAGGAGTTTCCCAATGATCACCAGACGCCCTGCCAATGACCGCGGCCATGTGAACCTCGGCTGGCTGGACAGCCGCCACACCTTCTCCTTTGGAGAATATTACGACCCGGAATACGTCAACTACCGCTCCCTGCGCGTACTCAACGACGATCACATCCAGCCCGGACGCGGTTTCGGTACACACCCGCACAAAGACATGGAAATCATCACCTACGTGCTCGACGGTGCCCTGGCGCACAAAGACAGCACCGGCAGTGCCTCGGTCATCAAACCCGGAATCGTCCAGCGAATGAGCGCCGGAACCGGCATCCAGCACAGCGAATACAATGCATCCCAAACCAACCCCGCTCACCTCATCCAGATCTGGATCGTACCCGAAAAAACCGGCCTCGAACCCGGGTACGGAGAACAGGAATTCGATCTCGAACCCGGAAAACTCCATCTGATTGCTGCCCGGGACGAGAGCAAAGGTGTCCTCAAAATTCACCAGGATGTGGCCCTCTACGCCGCCCGCCTGAAAACCGGAGACACCGTAGAACACAACCTTGCAGGCGGCCGCCACGCCTGGCTGCAGGTAGCCACAGGCCACCTGACCCTCAACGGCATTGATCTCGAAATTGGAGATGGCGCGGCAATCACCGAAGAAACCCGCCTGGAAATCAAAGCCAGTGCAGATTCAGAATTCCTGCTCTTCGACCTGGCCTGAAAACAGACATCTCTGAAAAATCGCCCAATCTACAGGAGGTCCCAATGAACGAAAAACCACCCGGAATCCGCATTGTCGCCATCGGCGGTAGCGTCCGTCCGGACAACTACACGGGCAAAGCCCTGGCGCTACTGATCAACGAACTCGAAAACCGACCGGAAGTGGATCTGAAAGTCATCGATCCTGCAAACCTCTCCCTGCCACTTCCAGGCTTCCATACAGATAGCTCCGATGCGGGGGACATCCAGAAAACCGTACGGAACGCCACCGGCGTCATCCTCGCCACGCCAGAATACCATGGCAGTTATTCCAGCGTCATCAAACTCATCATCGAAAACCTGGGATTTCCGTCTACGCTTTCCGGCAAACCCGTGGCCCTCCTGGGCGTAGCCGCCGGACGCATTGGTGCCATCAAAGCGCTGGAACATCTGCGCAGCGTATGTTCCCACGTAGGTGCCATCGTCCTGCCCGGCCCTATTTCCATCGCTGGCGTTCAAAAAGTCTTTGATGAAAACGGAAACTGCCTGGACGAAAATGTTGAAAAAAGTATCCGGGGCATCGCGGACAACCTCCTCGACTACATCCACAACCACATCTGCCCACGCATCACCCTGGAACAAATGGTCCGGGAAGCCTGAAATCGCTACAGTCAAAACGAAAACGGTCCCGGAGTCTATGGCTCCGGGACCGTCTCATTGCGGCAAATATTTCATCTCCAATCACAAACATCCCCCGCCATTCCCCCAACGTGGATGCACCCGGTATATCACACGGTATTCGCTTGACTTTCTCCGGGTACGTCGTTTACTTTTTCGTACTGTTTGTAATCTCTTTCTCAGAACAATCTCAGATTTTCCCCGGACGACTCGTGCGTAAACTTCCTCTCTCATTCGCTCTCCGACCTCTCCTCGTATTGCTTCTCCTCCTGCCATGCGCCGCATCTCTCTCTGCAGAAACTCCATACCTGCCGGAACAAGCCGATCCCGTACTCGAATCCTGGCGCTGGCGGGCATTTCCAGAACTCAAAGGGCGTGGCCTGCAATGCATGGCCGAGGACTCGCAGGGAAACCTGTGGTTCGGCCTGGACGAAGGCGTATGGCGCTACGACGGCCTCAACTGGACGGTCTGCACTACAAATGGCCTGGATGGCTTGCCTGTAAATACCCTGTGTGCCGCTGCAAATGGGGATCTGTATGCCGGAACGGGTACGGGCCTGTACCGGCTCGAAACCGAATCCTGGAAGTGCGTTTTCCCCACACAGAGCAATTTCCCCTGGCCAGTCAACGATCTTCAAGAATCTCCCGATGGGGGTCTCTGGGCAGGTACGCTCTGGGGGGCGCTGAAGCTGAACAGCGACCGTGCCATCCTTTACACAACAGCGGGCATGGCTGCAGGCCTGGCCACCCTGGTCCCAAACGTACAGGTCTCCATCGTACCAGACCACGCCGCACACCGGCAACCCTGGGGCCAGGGCATTGGAGTTGGTGTACTGGGCAACCTCATCTGGGCACTTGCGCCAGACGGTCCAGCCGTATCCGGAGGCCTTCGCATTGGGGATCGTATCCTGTCCGTAGACGGGCAGTCCTGGGCCGGATGGCGCCAGTTGGAAGGGCCGGTTGGTTCGGCCCTTCGGCTCACCGTAGAAAGACCGGACCAGACAGAATCCCTGAACATCCATCTTACCCGAGCATCCCTCAAAAATGATCTGCTTACCTTTCCCGTTTACGATGTGTACATAGACCGCCAGGCCGGCCTGTGGTTTGGGCTGGAAGACGGCGAAATCATCCACCATCCATTGCAGAACACCTGGACCAGCTATACAGAAGCACAGGGCCTGGAAATCGGATACTCACCCCGTATCCTGCAAACGCGCGATGGAACCATTTGGACCGTATCCGGCCACGGCCTGAAAGGCATCAACCGCTTCAACGGAAAAACCTGGACATCGCTCAGCCTGCGTGCTCTCGGTGGAGACGATCACAACCGCAGCATCCTCGAAACCCGAAACGGCAACCTCTGGGTAGGCGGCAATAAAGGTTATCTTCATGTCCTGAAAAACAACAAATGGACCGTGTACCATCCTCCCCAGATCCCCACACCTTACACCTACATGGTCACCCTGCTGGAAACTTCCAATGGGGACCTGTGGACAGCAGGAGAAGGCCAGGAAGCCCTCCGCCTGGACATTGGCCGTTGGACAACGTATAACCATCTCAATTTTCAGTGCGAAACCCCCAACGACATCCAGTGGTTCCTTTCCGAAGACGGCGCAGTGCTCTCCGCTGCCGAAAACCGCTGGACCCGCTACGATATACGCAACGGCCTGATGGATGCACCCGTTGCCCTGTTTTCTACACGCAACGGAGACCTCTGGGCCGCGGGTAGCCACGATAGCACCGCCGCTACAGCCCACTTCAACGGCACTTCCTGGACCCTCCAGACACACCCCAACTTCTCCTGGGGCATTGACCGCAGAGCCTCTTTTGAATCTACCGATGGAACCCTCTGGTTTGGTGCGGCCAACCCAATCCGAGAACGCGGGCACCGGGGCGGACTCCTCCGCTTCAACGGTGAATGGACCCACCTTCCTCCCCCAGAAGTCCTCTACGCCATCTACGGCATCGGGCAAACCACAGACGGAGCCCTCTGGATTGGCGGCGGCTCACTCTACCGTCTTGGAGGCCCTGAAAGTCCGCCCGTTTCCATCCCAGATAAACTTGCCTCAAGCTATAGCGAAGTCGTCTATACCGCCCCCAACGGAGACCTCTGGGTAGGCCACAGGCGATACGGTGTTTTCCATTTCAATGGAAAAACCTGGACACAATACGACATCCACAACGGCCTGTCAGACAACCGAATTGAAAGCATTCTCCAGGCCATAGACGGCAGTGTATGGGCGGCTACCAGCCGGGAAATTAGCCGTTTCGATGGCATTTCGTGGACCACCTGTGCAATGCCTTCAGAACTGGGCACCGGACAACTCCGCCAGAGCAAAGAAGGGGCTCTCTGGATCAACCAGATGGATCCCGGCTGGTACGCGCGAGCAATGCCCGGCTACGGGGCAAACTGGAAATCTGTACAGGCGTTCCGCACCATTCGTTACGAACCGGATCTATCTCCTCCTGAAACCACCATTACCCTCTCTCTGGACCAGGTCTCCCAACCGGGCAACACAACCCTGGCCTGGGAAGGCGCAGACCCCTGGCGCGTCACACCCAACGAAGAACTCCAGTACGCCTGGCGGCTCAATGGCGGCTCCTGGTCCGCCTACTCCAACAAGACCAGCCACATCTTCCAGGCACTGAGCAGCGGACATCACACGTTCGAAGTGAAAGTCAGAGACCGGGACTTCAACGAAGACTCCACCCCGGCAACCGTGTCTTTCACCGTAGTTCCACCCGTCTGGCAAGAGCCCTGGTTTATTTTATGCGCAATCGTGGCAACCTGCGCCATCGCCTTCCAAACCTACCGCATTGTAGTACGAGACCGGCAACTGCGCATCTCCAATGCCGCCCTGTCGGATGCCATGCACGAACTCTTCCAGAACAACCGGGACCTGAAAGCTGCAAACAAACAACTCGAAGAAGCAATGCACCGCCTCAAAACCGCACAGAACCAGCTCGTGCTCCAGGAAAAAATGGCCTCCCTGGGAAATCTGGTAGCCGGCGTTGCACACGAGATCAACAACCCCGTTGGCGCACTCAACAGTGCAGCAGATGTCTCTGCCCGCTGCATCAATCGTATTGTGGAGTCCCTCGCGTCTCTTCCGGAACTGAGCGCCTTGCCGCAAGACAGCCGCTTCAACAAAGCATTGGAATTGTTGCGAGAAAACAACCGCATTGCACTCGAAGCCAGTGGACGCATTACCCGTCTCGTCCAAAGCCTGCGAAACTTTGCCAGACTCGATGAATCCGAGTTCCAGGAAGCCGAACTGCACGAAGGCCTGGACAGCACACTCACCTTACTGAACCACGAACTCAAAGATCGCGTCACCGTAGAAAAAATGTACGGCACGATTCCCAGAGTCCGCTGTTATCCCAATCAGCTAAATCAGGTCTTCATGAACCTGCTTGTCAACGCCATTCACGCCATAGACGGCCCGGGCGTCATCCACATTGAAACGACGGCTGCAGATGCATTCGTCCACATTAAAATCACCGATACCGGCCAGGGTATTCCCCCCGAACATCTGGAGAAAATTTTCGATCCCGGCTTTACAACCAAAGGCGTGGGCGTAGGCACCGGCCTGGGCCTTTCCATCTGTTACAACATTATCCAAAAGCACAGAGGCAAAATTTACGTAGAAAGCCAGGTAGGAAAAGGCACCACGTTCACTGTTTCTATCCCATTATCCGGCGAAAAGGCATAAAAAAATCCGGACCTTTCACAGGCCCGGAGAACTCCGCCTCGACCCACCCTACAGGCTTTCGCTTGCTTTCTTATCGTGCAAATAAATCGCCTTCGCAATCACACGCAAAACTTCATTAATATCTCCAAAAGGTTTGCACAAATAAAAATCGAACGCCGAACGCCTCGGATCATTCTCCTGTAATTCCCAGCCTGTAATTAACACCACCACCAGCGCAGAATCTCGCCGCCGCATCTCCTCTGTCAACAGGTTTCCCGGAAGATCTGGCAATCCCAGATCCACCAGTGCTACGTCGTATCGGCCCGGCTCAATTTTCGCAAGCGCATCAGAGCCAAACTGAATACCCTCCACATCGTGCACCTGCGAAAGCGCCCGCTCCAACAAATCCCGGACAGCCTCATCGTCATCCACAATCAAAATCTTACCCCGCCGTGAAGAAGACATTTCGACTTGAGACTCTCTTTCCAACTCCTTTTTTTTATAACCTGGAAGCCACAGAGTAAACCTGGCTCCCTCCCCCGGTGCACTTTCCACCTCAATGCGTCCACCCCACCGTTCTACCGTCCCGTGTACTGTAGATAATCCCAGCCCAGTCCCTACATTCATCTTTGTTGTGAAGAACGGCTCGAATATCCGCTTCCGAACCTCCTCACCCATCCCAACGCCAGTATCCCGCACAACCAGTTGCACACCCGCTTCTTCTGCCCTTGCCAAAATTG
>JAQCGA010000282.1 GCA_027619145.1 bacterium
TCAAAATCGTCAAGTGAAGCGGAGGTCTGCCGATTTAAAAAATAGATCCGGACCTCCGTAGCAGAAGGATATGAAAAAGTCCGGTGGACAGGAAGGGGCCTGTCTGCCGGACTTTTTCTTTATTGGAGAGCGGTGCTCGGGTTCAAGAAGGTCCTTTTTTATTTTGCATTTCCTGTGCGAGCCGAAGTTTCTCCTGGTCCAGTTCGGCTTTTTCCTGGGCACTCTTGGACAATTTTGTCGTTTCTTCTTGCAATTGTGCAATTCGGCGCTCGGAGACTTTTATTTTTCGCCGAAGCTTGTCTATGTCACGGTCTGTGATGCTGACCTCTCCTACGGCCATTTTAAAACGCTGGCGCGCGTGGCCATTTTTTTCAGAGGCTTCCGCAAGGCGGGACTGCTTGCTCTGAATTGCTGAAGCCGTCGCCCATTTTACGACAACGGTTCCGAACATAAATCCGACTGTGATGGCTTCCAGAATCATTGCGAATCTCCTCAGGATGCATCCACTTTTTTTATGAGGGTTTTGAGCGTGTTCAGGTTGCGTTCAGCCGTTGTTGCTGGGTCGTCCAGGGCCGGTGTTTCAAAGACGAGAGGGCCGGAGTAGTCCACCTCGACGAGGGCTTTGAGGCAGGCTTCCAGATCGATTTCGCCTTCGCCCAAATAGCAGGGTGTACGATCTTTTCGGGGGTCTTTAATATGCACCCGCACCAGATGGTCTTTGAGGATGTGGATGTCTGCTACGGAGTTGCTCCCCAGCATTTGCGCATTGCCCACATCAAAGTAGACGCCTACATTGGGATGGTCCACAGCCTGAACGAGGTTCAGCATTTGCTCGCCGGTGATCACGTGACTGCGGCCCACGTTTTCCAGGCCAATGTGGACGCCGTAACGCGCGGCTTCGGCGGCGATGCCTCTGGTTTCAAAGGCCCATCGGTGTGCGGCTTCTTTCGCGGGCAGGCCCAGGGGATTTGTAACCGGGATGAGGATGGCTTGCACACCAAGGGTTTTGCACGCCCGGATGGTCTGAACGGCGATCTGTTTGGCCATGGTGCGGTTGGCTACATCGGGGTCAGCAAATGTGAATGTCCAGAAGGTGTGGAGGCAAATGGAGAAAATGGGAATGCTCGATTTTTTCGCACGGTTGCCCAGCGCTTCGATGCCTTCTTCTGACCAGAGCTCTGTGTTGCGATAGGTATCTCCGCGAATGCCCAGTTCGACGCCATCGTACCCGAGTTTTTTAGCAGTAGGAAATACATCTATCCAGTCTACTTTCAGAACGTCTTCCAGAATTCCAATTTGAAACCGGCTCATTGAAATGTCTCTCTCTTTGTTATTGGAAGGGGGTCCGGGAGCATGTTTCATTTCGCGCTAAAGTACGCAATGCGTTCGAGGTTGTCAACTGCGGAATACGCGTGGGCGGCGCAGGGCTTGAGCGTTGACAATTTCCAGGTGGGGTCCTATTATAACCGTCAGCAAAAGACAAAAAGTGATTTTGTGTTTGCCAGCGGATTTGTAGATGTGCTGAATTGAAAGGGGTTTTGGGAGATGAAAACTGCATTATGTACGATTGCGTTCCGGGAGCGTTCGCTCGAAGTTGTGCTGGATCTGGCAGCAGGTGCCGGGTTCGATGGGGTGGAGGTGTGGGGAAAACCGAATCACATGCCGACTGGGTACAATATGGAATATACTCAACGAACGGCTCAGGAAGTGCGCTCCCGAGGCCTGTCGGTAGCTCAGTATGGATCTTATGCCAATCCGCTTTCGACGCATTTTGAACGGGAAATGGAGGATGCACTGAATATTGCTACAAGTTTGGAGACGGATAAGATTCGTGTGTGGGCAGGAACCTGTGGTTCGGCGGATGCGTCCGATGGAGAGTGGGAAGCGGCGGCTGTTGGTTTCCGTACGTTTTCAGATCGCGCGGCAGGTAGTGAGATCACCCTGGTTCTGGAAATGCACCGCGGTTATTTGTCGGATACGGTCGAGGGGAACCTGAGGCTACTGGGTGCCGTGGACAGGCCCAATTTCAGGTTGAATTTTCAACCGATTTACACGGACTTCCCTGAACAGGTTCTGGAATCGGCGTGTAAAGTGGCTCCGTATGTCACAACCGTACACGCTCAGAATTATCAGCGTGTAGGCAGCAATGCACGGAGTCTGGTGTCGGAGGGGTATGTGGATTATCCGGCGGTGATTACAGAGCTGAAAAAAGCAGGGTTCGATGGATATTTGGAGGTAGAGTTTGTACGAGAAGACCATCCGGAAGAGGCGTTGAAGGCCGATGCGGCGTTTTTGCGGTCCTTGTGTGCAGGTTGATCTGGCCGAGAGATCATAGTCATGGCGCATGGATGACCAGGGATCTTATTGTAAGAGGAGGTCTGGGATGGAGTACTGGATCTGTTTTGTTGCGGTTCTTTTGATGGTCTGGGCCTCGCCGATTTGTGCAGAGGAGCGGCTGTCGTACACGGTTTATCGGGCGGGTACACCCATTACGGTGGACGGGCGACTGGACGAACCGGCCTGGAACGCAGCGCCGGATGTGGGCGCGTTCGTTTTTCCCTGGTACGAAAGCGGAAAAAAAGAGCAGACCGTGGCCAAGCTGTTGTGGGATGATGAGCATCTTTACGTTTCGTATATATGTGAGGATGCTCATATTTCTGCTTCGCATACAGAGCGAGACAGCGCGGTGTACCGGGACGATTGTGTGGAGGTATTTTTTGCGCCGAATCCGGATCGTCCGCAGTCATATTTTAATATTGAGATGAATGTGCTGGGGGTTTTCCTGGATCAGTTTCATCCAGAGGGTCCGGGGGTGCCGGTGCCACGAGAGTGGAACGGTGAGGGCATCCGGATTTCTACTTCGATTGTAGGCACGTTGAACGACGATAGCGATACGGATTCATACTGGATTCTTGAGGCGTCTATTCCGTTCAGCAATTTTGCCGAGGTGGCCAGGCATACACCGCCGGTACCGGGCGATGTATGGCATTTGAATTTGAACCGGTTGGGAGGCAAGACGAATCCTCAATATAGCCAGTGGTGTGCCAGCCGTACCCCGAAGCCACAGTTCCACGCACCGGACGATTTCGGACGGGTGATTTTTTCGGAGCAGGCAAGCCCGTTCTGGAAACGGTAACGTTTTCGAGGTTTATTCATTTCAAGAAGGACAAAGATGCAGCGTTCGTTTTTGATATATCCGGTATTGATTTTTTTTCTGGGTGGGTTGGCGTATGTGAACAGCCTGGGGAATGGGTTTACGTTTGATGACGGGGCCATTGTGTTGAACAATCCCGTGATTCGTGTTTGGAATCTGGGAGCCATCTTTTCTGAACCGTGGTGGCCCGGTCGGGCGGATATTGGGTTGTACCGGCCGCTGACGACGTTGACGTTTGCATTGAACTACCAGGCCCACGATGTGGGACCTTATGGATACCATCTGGTCAATGTTTTGTTGCATCTGCTGAATGGTGCGCTGGTATTCTGGATTGCATTCCGAGTGTTGGGGCATGCGGCGGCGGCGGGCGTTACTGCACTGGTGTTTGTGTTACACCCGATTCAGACGGAAGCTGTGAACGGGCTGGTAGGTCGGGCAGAACTGCTGTCCGCATTCTGGGTCCTGTTCGCGTGGTTGATGTATCTGGTGGCGTCCTATGAAACCGGGCGTTTACAGCGAGTGCTTTACAATGGTGCGCTGGTTGCCGGGTTCGTGGGATGTTTTGCCAAGGAGCACGCGGCTGTACTGGTGGGATTCCTGGCGGTGTACGATTTTGTGCTTGTTCTGCGGAGAGGGGAAGCGTCTCCTTTTCGATATTTCTTGAGGAACGATGTCAAACGCTATGTTCCTTTTGTGCTGATTGTGGGTGTTTTCCTGGCCATTCGACACCTTGTGGTGGGGGCCATTCTGTTGCCTTCTCAGCCGCTGTTGGTGGATAACTCTCTTGCATATTTGCCGGGCTGGCAACGCGCGTTGACGGCGATCGCGATTCTGGGAAAGTACGTGGGGTTGTTGGTTGCGCCGGTTACGCTGTCTGCGGATTATTCTTTCAACCAGATTCCGGCCGTGGCGTCGGTGTTCGATTTCCGGTTCCTTGCCGGCCTGGGTGTTGTGGCGGCGACTGTTTTTGTGATTGTGCAGGGTGTGAGAGGCAGGCTGGATCCTGTCTGGGGATTTGGACCGGCATTGATCCTGCTGGCGTTGCTCCCTGTTTCAAATCTCCTTTTTCCTATTGGTACGATTCTGGGTGAGAGACTGCTTTATTTGCCTTCCATAGGGTTCTGTTTTCTGCTGGGTGTTGGATACCGAAGACTGACTCGTACGGTGATGCCTGTGTGGATTCCTGTAACGATAGCGGGATTGTTGCTGGGAGTGTACAGTGTGCGGACGCATTTGCGCAATCTGGATTGGCGGAATGACTTCACGTTATTTTCTGCAACGGTACGATCCGCGCCCAATAGCGCCAAAGCGCATTTTAATCTGGGGAGCGCATTTCGAGAGCAGGGAGAGTTGAAGAAGGCTCTGGACGCGTATTGGGCGGCGCTGGAGATTTACCCGGAGTATGCTGAGGTGCACTATAACATCGGTGTGACGTACCAGGATTTTGGCCAGGAGGAGAAGCCAGAAGGAGCGTATCGGCAAGCCCTGGAAGTGGATCCTGCGCACGTTTCTTCGTGGGTGAATCTGGGTTCGATGTTGGGCAGGAAAGGAAGAAATCAGGAGGCGCTGGATGCGTTCGGGCGGGCGCGGGATCTGGTGCCAAATCGGGCGGATGTTGTGTACAACTATGGGCTGGCCTGTCAACAATTGGGCCGGGTTGAGGAAGCGACTCAGGCGTATCAACGTGTGCTGAAGCTGGTGCCCGGTTTTGTGGATGCCGCAATCAATTTGGGTGATATGTACGCGAGAACAGGCCGGATGGATGAGACCGTCCGTGTGTACGAGCGGTTGCTCCAGGCAAAGCCGGAGGCTTACCAGGTTGCATTCAATCTGGCGGTTCTGAAAGAGCGTAGCAATCAGCCGGGAGAGGCGGCATCTTTGTTTTTGCAGGCATCGTCCGAACCGGGCGAACGGGGGGCCCTGGGGTTATACCGTGCCGGTATGTTGTACAAGAAATTGGGAGAAACGGAGGCCGCACGCCACGCGTTGGCGGGATTTATTGCGCGTTGGCCCGGTGATCCAACTTTTACAATTGCGGCAAGGAGACATTTAGCGGAGCTCGAATAGATCGGGTTCAGAAAGTTGTTTGGTACATCTGGACTGTTGTCGGACAATATTTACAGCGTCACCTTCGGCCATGTTTTGGGAGGAAATAGAAATGGCAACCGTGGATAACGTAGATGTCTTTCACCGGGAAGCCCTGGTGATTGATTCGCACAACGATACGATTGTGAACCATATTCGCAGAGGAAACCTGGGGTTGTCTGGAAAGCCGCCGAAAGAGGGTTCACGTCACAATGGCACTGTGGCGTTTTTGCGAGGAGGGTTTGATCGGAGCGTGCGGGAGACGCCGGTGCAGATCGATTTTGAGAAGATGAAGGCTGGCGGGATTGATGTGGCGTTTTTTGCGGTAGATGTGACGCTGGCCTGGAAAAATTATACGACGTATGCGCTGGATGCATTCGGGTTTTTTGATGCAGAGGTAGAGGCGCACGGTGGTCAGGTGGTGGTGGCCCGGTCTGCAGGGGATATTGTGGCGGCCAAACAGGCAGGCAAGCTGGCGGCGGTGTTGGTTGTGGAAAACAGCGATGGCGTGGAGGGGAGCCTGAATGTGCTGCGGATGCTGCACCGGGTGGGGGTACGTTCGATTGGGATGACGCACAATATCAGTAGCTGGGCGGCGGACGGCAATGCGGAGACACGTAGCCGGGGTGGGTTGACT
>JAQCGA010000283.1 GCA_027619145.1 bacterium
CCCGCCACAATCGCACCCCGCCGATTCAGGGGTTTCGCCATCAGCATCTGCACATCCGAGATATATCGCTCCCGGAATCCAGCTTCGCAATAACACAGGTAATAGGTCCACATTCGTACAAACCGATCCCCGTAGCCCATCGCCCGCACCTTGTTTACATTCGTCAAAAATCGTTCCCGCCATGCCTTCAGCGTAGGTACATAATGCGAACCGATATCCTCTAGATGCACCGTACGCAAATCTGTCTCTCGTGCCGTCGAACTCGCAATGGCTGTGACCGAAGGAATGCAACTCCCCGGAAACACGTACCGCTTGATGAAATCCACCGAACGTTTTGCTCCTTCGTACGCCCAATCGCTCATCGTAATTGCCTGCAACATCATCAAACCCTCCGGCTTTAAAAGACGGGAGCACTGCCGGAAAAACGTATCGTAATACGCATACCCTACTGCCTCAATCATCTCAATCGACACCAGCTTGTCGTACTTGCCTTCCAGTTCCCGGTAATCTCGCAGCACCACCTCCACCCAATCTGCCAGGCCCGCCTGCGCCACTCGCTCCTTCGCCAGCTCGTATTGCGCCTGCGAAATCGTCGCCGTCGTCACCCGGCACCCGTACTCCTTTGCCGCATGGATCGCGAACCCGCCCCATCCCGTCCCAATCTCCAGCACGTGGTCCTCTGGCGTTAACGCCAGCTTCCGGCAAATCCGGTCCACTTTATACCGCGATGCCTCCTCCAGTGAAGCGTCTTCTCGTGGGAAAATCGCACACGAATACATCAAATTCTCGTCCAGGAACAACCGAAAAAACGCGTTTCCCAGGTCATAATGCGCCGCAATATTCCGCCGGCTTCCCCGAAACGTATTGCGATGCAGCGCATGCACCAGCCGGTACGCCGGGGCCGTCAGCCGCCCCCACCCCTGGTCCACCGTTCCATCCTTCGCCAATTCCCCGTTCAGCAACATCACCCGCAACAATCCCACCAGGTCATCACAGTCCCACATCCCATCCATATACGCCTCCGCCGCCCCCACGCTCCCCCCAAACGCCGCGGCCCGGTAAAAACCCGGATCGTGTACTGTCACCCTCGCCGTCGGCCCGGTTCCCACACGGCCAAATCGCCTTTCCCCCTCACCATCCACAATCCGCACATCTCCTACCCCAATCCCGTCCAGCTTCTTCAGCACCAGCCTCCGAGCTACCCGGTCCGCCACCCCAATCCTTTTTTCTTTCTCCGCCGAACCTGCCAGCACAAACTCGCTCATCGCTCCTCCAGTTCACAAAAACACCCTCATCTATCGCCCGAACCCATCTCCAACCACAACCTCCCCACCTGCGGATGGGATGGGCGTCTTCGTGCCCCTTCCCCCCTTTTCGTGCCCTTCGTGATTCAGTCTCTCAGCACCCTTGGAATGGGAATAAACGGGCACTCCTTTCCACCATAATTTCAATGCCTGCCAGTAAATGGCTCCAACCACTTTTCCCGTCATCCACGGGTACCTCAACGGTGCCCAGTTCAACGCTCCCTGCGAAATCTCTCTCCGCCGCAACCCCATCGTTGCATCGAACAACCGGTCTCCATTTTCAATATTATCCATATGTACGGCTAGCGTCTGCCCTGGCTCGGAAAACGTCCACACGCACATCTGATCCATATCCATAAACGGAGACACGTGAAAATCCTTCTGAAACCGGTACCGCTTCTTCCGCCCACCCGCTTCGTTCATCGCCTCCGTCAGCACGTAGGGATGCTGCTCATTCCACGGTGTATTATTCACCTCACCCACAACCGCCTCCACCTGCTCGCCGCTCGCATCAAAACAATAGTAGAAACTCACCGGGTTGAACCCGTATCCGAAATACCGCAAATGTGTCAGCAACCGAATCGGCCCGGAAGGTCGCCAGCCCGACTGATCTTCCACCAGGTCCCGCACGCACACATCCAGCGGTCGTTGGGGATCCCCCAGGTGGTCCTCCCGGTGGAAATACGCCAGAGTCGGTGTTTGCCCGGACCAGAACCGATAGGGATCAAACAGCCTGGGCAGTTCTTCCAGGTCCAGATACATCATAAACAACTCATATTCAAACGCGTGCCGAACCGGTTCAAAACGGCGGTGCCGGACCCGGCCCTCGTACAGGCAACTCGCTATTTTCACAGTGCATATCCCATCGGCTTCAGGGCTGCCAGTGCACTCTTTACCCCGTCTTCATGAAACCCAAATCCCCAGTACGCTCCGCAGTAATACGTCCGGTTTACCCCGTTGATCTCTCCGTGCCGCGCCTGCGCTGCCAGCGTCTCCGGTGTGTACATCGGATGGTGGTACACCATCTCCTGAATCACCCGCCCCGGATCAACCCCTCCTTCTTTTGCATTCAGCGTCACGCAAAATGTCTCCGGAGCATCCAGGCTTTGCAGCATATTCATATTGTAGGTCACCGTTGCGTGTGAGGTCCGCTTCTCCGGCAAAAAATAATTCCAACTCGCCCATGCCCTCCGGTTCTTTGGAAGCACGGAAACATCCGTATGCAGCACCGTCCGGTTGGCCTGGTACCGGATGGACCCCAGCACTTCCTGCTCTGCCGACGAAGGATCTGCCAGCATCCGCAGCGCCTGGTCCGAATGTACCGCCAGCACCACATCGTCAAACCGCTCTGTGGACCCGTCGCGCAGGCTCACCCGTACGCCATCCTTCCCACGTCGCACAGACACCACCGGAGTCCGTAGCCGGATCCGATTCACAAAGGGCCGAGTCAATGCCTCTGCGTATTGCTTAGATCCCCCCTGGATCACGCGCCACTGCGGCCGATCGTTTACTTTCAAAAATCCATGATGGTCGAAAAATCGCACAAAATATCGTGCCGGAAAACGCAGCATCGCATCCGGCGAAGCAGACCAGATGGCCGCGCCCATCGGTAGAATATGCTGCTGCACGAACACCTGCGAATACCTGTTCTGCTCCAGGTACGCCCCCAGCGTCATCCCCTCATCCTCCCCTTCCAGCAGTTCGCTGGCTTCCCGGTAAAACCGCAGAATATCTTTCAACATCCGATAGAAAGATGGCCGGAACAGATTCCGCCGCTGCGCGAACAGTTTGTTCAACGATGTTCCGTTATATTCCAGCCCGGTCGCTTCACACTTCACACTGAAACTCATGGCCGACGGCTGTGACGCCACCCCCAGCCGGTTCAACAGCGTTACAAAATTGGGGTACGCCGCTTCCGTGAATACGATAAAACCCGTATCCACCGGATACACCGTTCCCTCCAGCGGAACATCCACCGTATGCGTGTGCCCGCCGATATAATCGTTGGCCTCGAACACCGTAATCTCGCAGTCCTGGTGCAAAAGGTGCGCCGCCACCATACCGGAGATCCCGCTGCCCACAATCGCAACATTGCGCCTCATCTTCCAGGCTCCTGATTTTCATATACGCGTGCAGGCACCGGCCGGAGATCCCGGATCAAACCCAATGCGGCCAGTACTCTCAGGATGTAATAGGTCATGTCCACCTCCCACCAGTAAAATCCCTGTCGAACTGTACCGGGGTAATAATGATGATTGTTATGCCATCCCTCTCCGAACGTGATCAACGCCAGCAGCCAGTTGTTCCGGCTTTCCTCGCCCGTCTCAAATCGCCGGCTTCCAAAACAATGCGCCAGCGAATTGATCGTACACGTGGCGTGAAACAAAACGATCGTCGAAACAAAAAATCCCCACACCAGCATCTGCCATCCCGACGTTTGTACCCCCATCCCTTCCATCCACACACCCAATCCGTACATCCCTGCCGCCGTCAGCACCGGCACCAGCATATCGAACCGATTTAAAAACCGAAGCTCCGGGTACTTTGACAAATCTTTCACCACATCCATGTCCGTCGGGAAATTCTCTCGCGACGTAATCCACAACATGTGGCTCCACAACAGTCCGTGCCGATGCGGCGAATGCGGATCCTCTTCCCGGTCCGAATGCCGGTGGTGGTTCCTGTGGTGCGCGGCCCACCACAAAGGCCCGCGCTGCACCGCCGTGCTGCCCAGCACTGCAAAAACGAACTGCATCACCCGCGACGTTTCAAAGGTCCGGTGTGAAAAATACCGGTGGTAAAAACCCGTAATCGCAAACATTCGCACCGCATAGGCCAGGGCCGCTACGCCAATGGCTACCGGACTCCACCCGACCCACAGCACCGCCAGACAAACCACGTGCAACCCCAGAAACGGCACCACTCGCAACCAATCAATCCCTTCCCCGGGAACAACATCGTCCTCCGTATCGAACCATCGCCACACGGCCATAGCAGACTCTCTCAGGATGCGCACAAACGACCCTCCCTGTCCCGCCGTACCGCGTTCCGATCCATCTGCATCACCATCCAGCGAATCCGCTCGGACAACTGCGTATTTTCCTTCATCGCGTAAAACAGTGCCAGATGGGTCAACCTTGACCGTCTCACCTTTTCTTTGTTTTCCATTGTCTACTCCTTCGATTGTCTATGTACCCAGCATATTCCGCAATGCACCCTCTAACCCCGGCTCCCGAAACGCGTACTCCGTCTCTTTCAATCGACCCGGAACAACGCTTGTACTGGCCAGCAACAGCGCATCCGCCATTTCTCCAAACGCCAGGCGCGCCGCAAACCCCGGGACCGGAAACAGCGCGGGCCGCTTCAACACACGCGCCAGCGTCTGCGTAAATTCTGCATTGCTCACCGGCTTCGGTGCCACCGCGTTCACAGGCCCGCTCAAACTCTCCTTCAATATTGCGTGGTAAATCACGCCCACCGCATCTTCTAATGCGATCCAGCTCATGTTCTGCTTCCCGTCTCCCAGCCGCCCGCCGACACCCAACCGAAACGGCGTCAACATCTTTTCCAACGCTCCACCTTGTGGACTCAGCACAACCCCAAACCGTAGATTCACCACCCGGATTCCCGCACCTGCCCCAGAATGCGTTGCCGCCTCCCATTCTTTACACACCTCAGCCAGAAATCCTTCACCAGCCTCGCTCGTCTCGTCCAGCACTTCTTCCCCCCGGTCCCCGTAATAGCCAATTGCAGACGCACACACCACCACCTTTGGCCGACGCTCCAGCTTTGCCAGCGCCTCGCACAAAAGCCGTGTTCCGTCCACCCGGCTTTTCCAGATCCTCTCCTTCTTCTCCACGGTCCACCGGCCCTCCGCAATACTCTCTCCCGCCAGGTGCACCACCGCGTCGAAGCCCTCCAGACCCGCTACATCAATCTCTGCGCTTGCAGGATCCCAACGAACCCCTTCCGTCTGTCCAGACCGCACCAGGGGCACCGCTTCGTGGCCTCCCGTACTCAAAAATGCTGTCAGCGCAGACCCCACCAGACCGGATGCGCCCGTAATCAGAACCTTCATTTTCTTTACACCCATATGCGCCTCCAGATCCTGCACCGTGATCCGGTGCCGGTACGTGAACAGACGCTCCAGTTTTTTTTCTACCATCGCCTCGCCAAACAACCTTCCCACCACGCCCAGCGGCAACACATACTCAATTCGGTCTTCCAGATAACATTCTCGTTTGCCTTCCGGTACCATCCGATGCCGATGTTTCCAGAACCGGAACGGCCCTTGCGTTTGCCGATCGCAAAACTGCCGACCAGCCTCGTACTCGCAATGTTCCAGTGCCCACCGCATCCGAAAAGGGCCCGCCGGCACCCGCAACTCCACCCGTGCCCCGTCTTCAATCCCGCCGCTGCGTTCTTCCACCTCCACGCGTTCCCACGGTGGACTGAGCCGCTCAAATGCACCCGGCTGCGCGTGCCAGTTGAATACGGCCTCGGCCGGAGCCTGGATCCAGACCCGCTTGACAAATGTCTGTGTTTTCATCGCACACCTCGCAGCAAGAA
>JAQCGA010000284.1 GCA_027619145.1 bacterium
TGCTCCACCAGAAGATCTTTTTTCTGGTCGCAGGGATTCTCGTCTATTACGGGATTCTGTATGGTCTGGCCGTGTTTCGTCCCGGAGAAGGGTTCAGTGCTTCTTCTGCGATGCTGGTCTTAATCGAAGTTCCGGGTGCTGTGCTGGCAATTTACCTGACAATGGATATGGTGGCAGGGGAGAGGGACCGCGATACACTGGAAATTTTATTCAGTACTTCGTCTTCTCATTATCGGATCTGGGCAATCCGTCTGGTTGCTGTATTTTCTGTACTTGGGGCCAGCCTCATCACAATGAGCGGACTGGCTTATGTGTTGTTCGCCGAGTTTCCATTTGTGTGGGCAGGCCTGAATGCCTTCTTGCCAGCATTTCTGATATGTGGGCTCACGTTTTATTTTTCAGTGGCCTGTAGAAGTAGCAATGCAGCAGCCATGCTTGCCCTCGGTTGCCTGGTTCTGGTTCTGCTCACGCACACCACGATGGCCAGTAGCCCGTTTGCTATTTTTTTGAACCCGTTTGACCCGCCTCCAGGAACAGATGATGCTCTTTGGGATGACAGAGTGTTGCTCAATCGTTTGAGCGTCGTTGCGCTGGGAATAGGATTGATTGGGCTTGGACTGCGCAAAATGAAGTCTCGAGAACGACTCTTATCATGAACAAATATATGATCAATTTTTCACTTATTAACAAATAAAAAAGCGCCCATTTCACCAACGGACGCTTCTAAAACAGCAATGCAAACCTCAGGATATCCGCTGAACCGCCGTAGGGCCGTTGGGGTGTAATGGTAAATCCGCAGTGCGATTTGATACGGCATACACCGTTTCTTTGACCGTGCAAGCGTGGATATCTATGACGTAATAAATCCGTGACTTGTCCCATCTTTGTGTGTCTGCCAGCTTCATGATGCTCTCGCGGAGCGCTTCCTGCGTGGTACCAAATTTTACGCGTAATTGTTCGGCCATTTGAAACTCCTTTTCAAGGCGTGTGTTTGTTTCGCGCATAAAATAAACAAGATATGCCCCGGCTGTCAAGGAGTACGAAAAAAGCCCCAGAAAGGGGCTTTTTCGTTTCTTTATGCCGTGTCAGGATTTACGTGAGGAGAGAGAGGACAGATGTGGCGGAGATATTGGCCTGAGAAAACATCGCCAGTCCAGATTGCGTGAGCACTTGCGCTCTGGAAAATGCGGATACCTCGGCGGCGACATCTGCATCTCGAATATTAGCATCCGAAGCGGTTCCGTTTTCCAGCATCACGCCGCTGGCTCTAATGTTAAACGAAAGTCGGTTCTGAATTGATCCCAGTTCCCCACGTGTCCGATTGACCTGTTGAATTGCCGAGTCGAGAGAAGAAATGGCTGTTTGTGAAGAGGGCAGGGAAGCCAGGGACACACCTGACAGATTTAACTTTGCACCGGAGGCGCGCATGTCTCCTACGCTGGCCTCAAGTCGGTTAATTGCACCTTGATCCGGTCCAATCTGAAAGGTTCCACCCGCTCCCGGGTCTATCCGCAGAATACTTGTACCTAGATCGCCATCTCTGTATCCGTCTGTGGCCGGGTTTACGCCTTCAGCGCCTCGGGCACCACTCAGGGTCAAAGCGACGCCCAGTCGATCAAAATTGGCAACCAGGGCTGTCCCGGTTGCAACCACATTTCCTGCACCGTCTATATCAAAAGGTTGCTGCACGTTGAGGGTTTGAGTAACCACCCCATTTCCCATCGTGATCTGCCCATCTCCGCCGGCGTCGGAAAAAGCGTAACTGCCGGCGGCCGCACTCGAAAGTTGCACGTTAATCACACCCGTAGTGGTCGAAGCGAGTGCAGTAGAGGACGCAGCATTCTGGTTCACCGTGTTACCGTAGCCAGACAGAATGGACGTATTATTATAGGATGTAACAGAAGCGATCCTGTCAATTTCGTTGGTCAGCTGTGCAAATTCAGCGTGGATCGACTGGCGGTTTTCATCACTGACGGTAGAAGAGGCAGACTGTACGGCCAGTTCACGCATGCGCAACAGGACACCACTGACTTCACCCAGGGCCCCCTCGGCGGTCTGGATGAGATTGATCGCCTGTTCTGAGTTGCGGATTCCTTGAGAAAATCCGCTGGCTTCAGCACGCAGGCCCTCAGAAATGCTCAGGCCAGCGGCGTCGTCTGCAGCCCGGTTTACTTTCAGGCCTGATGAAAGGCGTTCGATGCGTTTGTTCAGGTCCTGACCATTGGTGTTCAGTGCGTGTCTGGCATTCAGTGCAGATATATTGGTATTGATTCGGAGTGACATCTTCCCCTCGGATTGGCCGTTGGGTGGGTTCGGATACCTCCTGTAATGTTGGATTCGCCTCCTGGCGGGTGTGACCCGGCAAACAAAGGAAGTGCCCAACTTCCCGATTTTGCGGGTCACATCAGACCTGGGTGTTTTCCGGGTCTACAGGTAATATCGACAGTGCTTAACCGAAACTTGAGCAAATATTGATTTTTTTTTAAAACGGTTCGGAAAGACCTTTCAGTCTCCCAGTTTCGGGGAATTGACCAGGATTCATGGAAGCGCTTGTTCTATAAAAATAAACTAAAGTTTGTCAGATCTTACCCGATAATACATAACAACATAGTATCACTTTATATTACTTATGGATTATTTCGGACATCCAGGGACGTGGTGTCCAGGCCAGAACAAGGAGGTTTAGGGCATGGCTGCGATGATTGTGAACCACAATATCATGGCGATGAATACACAGCGTCATCTGGGAAACAGTAACCGCCAACTTGGCGTAAGCCTGGAGCGGCTCTCGTCTGGTTTACGAATCAACCGGGGTGCGGATGATCCATCTGGGCTTTCGGTGTCTGAAGGCTTTCGCGCAGAAATAGGCGGGTTGATTGTTGGCACGCGCAATGCCGAACAGGGTTCCAACCTGATCCAGACTGCTGAGGGTGCGCTGAATGAAGTGAGTGCAATCTTGATCCGAATGCGAGAACTCTCTGTCCAGTCCGCGTCTTCTACAGTAAATGACAACAACAGGGACTCGATCAATTCTGAATTCGTACAGCTTGTTGCAGAAATTGACCGTATTGCAGCAGCAACATCCTACAACGATTCTGCGCTCCTCCAGGGGTTTGGGAATACAGTGAGCCAGAACGCGTTGACCTCTACCGCATTGTCTTCTGCAGCAACCGGAGTGGCTCGAGTCACACTCAGCGGCGCTGCGGCTGGCACGTACGTGTTTTCAGATGTGGGAACCGATGACAACGAAATCACGTTAGGCAATGGCGTGGTTACCCAGACCATTCAACTGGGTCCGGCCCTGGACAACGATGCAGTAGGAGGTGTTGTTGCCACAGGGTCCAGTATTGTAGCCAACTTCGACCGCATTGGGATCACCCTAACTTTATCCGGACAGCGCAACGCAAATGCCAGCGGACCGGCAACCGACGGGTACCGAGACGGTGACCTGGATGCCCGGCAAATTCTGGTTAGTGGAGGATTGTCCGGGAGCATTCAGGTAGGGGCAGACGCGAAGGCATCGGACAGAATTGAAGTAACCATTGGAGATATGAGCGCCAGCGGGGCAAGCCTGAACCTGAGCGGACAATCTTTGAGCACATTGGAGAGTTCGCGCTCTGCCATCTCAGTCATTGATCTGGCCATTGACACCGTTGCTGGAATTCGAGGCGATTTGGGGTCACAACAGAACCGGTTGGAACATACCATTGCGAACAACAATATTTCGATTGAAAATATGCAGGCCTCAGAGTCCATGATTCGAGATGCAGACGTAGCCGAAGAGGTTTCCATGTTCACACGGAACCAGATTCTGGTTCAATCTGGCACAGCGCTTCTTGCGCAAGCAAATGCCGTCCCTCAAAGTGCACTGACGCTTTTACAGTAGCCCCTTCGAACAGGAAGCGAAGGAACCCCCTGGGAGACGTATCTACCCGGGGGTTTTTTCTATCCTGAATCCGCGGCAACCCCTGGGTTTTGTCTTGCCAATGTAGAGCCCTTTCTCTATATTAGCGCAATGGATGCGGGAAAACTCCCGCACATACAATTTGTCCACCCACAAGTCTTGATATTGGTGCACAAGGAGGCGTTTTACGCTATGCAGGGACACAAAGATCGGTTAACCAAACAGGAGTTGCGCGAAGACGAGTTTGTTTCCAGAATTCTGGGTATTCTTGACTACTCAAAAGAAAATTACCCCAAAATTATCGCCGGTGTTGGCGCGCTGGCTGTGATCGTGCTTATTGGGGTATTTATCAACCGTCAGGCTGAACAAAGACGGCTGGAAGCAGTAGATGCAATGGGCGACGTACGGATCTCGTTGCTAAAAGGCGAAGAAGAGAGCGCAATTAACCAGGCCCAACAGGTGGCGCAGCGATATAGCGGCAAACCTGCGGCCAGAAATGCGCTACTGGTGGCAGGCAATCTCCAATTTGAAAACGGTCGATTTGCAGAGGCTCGAACCACCTTCGAAAATTACCTGGACAACTTTGGGTCCGAGGGTCCGCTTGGGTATGGCGCCTGGGTGGGAACTGCGGCTTCTCTGGAAGAGGAAGGCAATCTGAATGGGGCCGCGGAGAGATATGTTGCGTATGTTGACAAGCATTCAGACACGCCATTTGCACCGCTTGCGCTGAAAGAAGCGGCCCGGTGTTACGAGTTTTCTGGAGCCCTTGAGAAAGCGAAAACAACGCTTCAGCGAATTGTGGATGAATATGCGAAAAGCCCGGCAGCGAACGTGGCAAAAGCCAAACTCGCACAGATGGGGGCCGCCAGTTGATTTCCCCTGAATTCCGCATCCAACACGATCGAGCATTTCCGGGTACGGATTTGTCTACGAATACCCTCCTGGTTGTTCCGGATGAGTGGCGTGCGGCCGCGGCAGTTACACGACTCCAAAAAACCATTGGAGAGGTTGGCGGCATAGTACCAGAGCTGCTCGCACAAAAAGATTTCGAGGAGGGGATGTTTGCGGATGCCCAGGTCATTGCCTGCGGCCATATGGCAAACAATCGGGCAATTCAAAGGCTTTATGTATCTCGCCATTGTTTTGCCGATACGTTTTTTCCGGGTACCGATGGGTATTTTCTCAAATCGATTTCTGACCCACTGGGCCACGGAAAAAACTGCATTACGGCCTGCGCCAGCAGCCGTTCTGGTCTTGAGGCAGCCCTTTCAGTTCTGGATGACCGGGTCCGCGCCAGCGGCGGACAGATCGATCGTTTGCACGCTGCCCGGTTCGATCATGAACTTCCTCCATTTCCACCTGAATCCGAGCTGGATACGCTGGTTCAGCACGACCTGGGACTTTTGGGTAGTGGTTGGGCTGCATCCCCATTCCGGGGTGGGAACCTACAGTCTTGTATGTGGAACTATTACCTGACCGACCATCCGGTTTGGGGTCAGGCTGTGCCGCGTATTTTCGCCGGAACGATTGAACCCTGGCGTGCCGAGCGGAGAGATTATCCGGAAAGCTACCACTGCCTTTTTAACCTGCATACGTATTTCCATTTGTGGGATCTCATTGAAGATAGCCCGCTCTACTCCGCTGAAGATCGGCACAACGTCGTGACCATGTTCTCGGAGTTGTTGCATCATCTGCAGGGCCTGTTCTACATGCGCGAAGATGTCAACCCGCCAGGAGAGATTCGCCAGAACCATACCACATTTATTGGTCTGGACCTGGCGGTTGGGCAGGATTATCTGAACCGGCGGTACGGCATTCAGGCGTTCGATTCTGCAAAAGATGTTGCCCGGCGTATCTTTGATGGGCAGGCAACATCCTATAAGCCAAATGATGACGGGGGCGTGGGGTATACCTGGCATGTGCCTCAGGAAACGCTC
>JAQCGA010000285.1 GCA_027619145.1 bacterium
CAGGCGTCTGGGTTCTGCGGGTTCGGTGTCTTTGACAACAATGCCGCCGAAGCCAATGATGGAGAGCTGTTCTTTGGTGCGGCCGTATGGGCGTTTTTCCATGGGTTGCCTCCGGTGGATGAACGTTGAAGAGCAGTTGATTCCGATTCTTTAATATACACATCTCTTTCTGGATGGGCAAAAAAAACCCCTCTTTCCGTTGTATCCTACTCGGGAAAGAGGGGTCTGACCAATCAGTACCACCAGCGTTTCCGCGTGTGGTTGACAGTGCGCCACTCCGAATGTCACACCGTCGGTGAAACCGGTTTTGGGCACAGGCCGGTTTCATACCTGTTTGTTTACACTGTGGACCGGGCTGGTTATTGTGCCAGAATATCCAGCTGGCTTCCGGAGTTTCGAGTCTGGCTGCCGCTGCTTTGCAGCCTGGCAATTTGGTTCTGAATCTGCCGGATGGCCTGGTCCTTTTCCTGTATATCTTGTTGCAACTGGCGTCGTTCGCCTTGGAGAGACTGGACTTCGGTACGGTTTTCCTGGATCTGTTCGGTCTGGTTCTGCGCGGTGGCCTGTTGCGTTTTCTGGCCAATCGCTTCCGCTGTGCGTCGGCTTTCGGTGGCCGCATCGGCCTGCAGTCCGGAAGAAATGCTTTGCAGGTTGCGCTGTAGTTCCTGTTCTTGAATTTCTCTCGGCAGAGGTTCTATGGTTTGCTGCACCTGCTGCGGAGATGTTTTGGGTTCGGATGCTTCGCGTGTGGCTGTTTCAGGTGCGGCTGTTTCAGGTTCCGTTGCCTGGATTTGAATTTCTTCTTCGGCCCTTGTTTCTTCCGCCTGTCTGTTTTGTTCCAGTCGGGAGACCAGAGCGTCCAGGCGAGTCGAGATGGCGCTGCGTGCGGCGTCTCGGTTTTCCTGCTGGAGACTTGCCAGGAAGTTTCCAGCGCTGGAGATGCCAGATGTGGTCCTGCCCGATGCATTGCTGGAAAGGTTCTGGTCCAGACGCAGGAAGAGCGGATTCGAGCTTTTTTCTTTGGGTTCTGAAGCACGGGCGGATGTATTGCCGGCTTCGGCTGTACGTGTTTGCTGTGCGGGGGTGGAATTTTCGGACGTCTGGGTTGTCCGGGACGTTTCCGTACCGGGAACCCGGGAGGTAGAGTCTGTACCGGTGGGATTTCCGGTACGGGTCTCTTCAGGAGCAGAGGCCGTCTGGGGTTGGCTTAAATCCAGGCGGTCCTGGGGCTGGTCCAGTCCCCGTGCCGCTTCCGTTTTGGGCGTATTTGCCTGGCGCTTTTGCGCCGAGGCGGGTTCGGAATCGCCCGAGTTTTTCTGGGAGCGGGTGGACAGGAAGTTTCCGACCAGCGATCGTTCCGGGGAAAATCGCGAGATGAGAATCGGCATGTCACTACCCTACCAAACGTTTGATCACAGTTTCGACGTGCAAGCTCAATACGCGTTGCGCAGTTTCGGAAGAACGATGGGTCCTGTTCGAGTGGTGTCCGCGTGACCTGTTCGAGCAGTTGTGCGACCTACTGTTTTTTCGAAACCGGCGGTTCAGCCAATGATGTCTACATTACCACCAAGGCCATTAGCCACCTGGGCCTGAAGTCCTGCAGACGGTACTGGCTGAGAGACGGCCGGGTTTCCGGCGGGCTTGCTTCCACCGGTTCCGGGGGCAGTGGCAGACGCTGCCAACTGCTGGTTGCTGGCACCCTGGCTTCCTGCTTCTGGTTCGGGAGCCCGGATGAGTTGATCTCCGGGCCCAGACAGGGTGATGTTCGACTCTCCGGTTTCTACTGCCCCTGCGGCCTGCCGTGCACGCTGTTCGCTTTGTGCGGCATCTGGTGCGTTGGGCCTGGAGAGGGTTGTGGGGTTGATTACGGTGTGGCTAATTCCTGTGGGCATAGGTTCCTACCTTGTGTTCGGTTCTGCTTAAATGGAGTTGGAAACCATTTGCGGTTGTTGCCTGGTTGTGCGGCGCACGACCAGTAAAACCTGGAGCGTTTCTTCAGGGGTGAGCCGTACCTCCTCTCCGGTCAGGGTTGAAAAGATGTTTGAAAGCTCCGCTTGAAGCCAGTGCATATCGTGCTCCATGGGAACGACCCATCGTTGTTAAGAACCTGTTCTAAAATTTGTTTTCGCAAGGGTACTGCGAAGCAACTTGACTGAGCATTCTTAAAATCAGGTTCTAAGGTGAAAAAGTGATTTCGGCATCTTCTCGGCATCACGGAGGGTGAAAGTAAGTTCTGACCTCTCCCTTTGTATCGGCGCGTACTTGGGGAATCTTTAGGATTTTCTTGAAGTTTTTTGAAGAAATTTTCGCTAAACGATTTAAGTAATTAAAAAATAGTTAGATAAAAAAATCCCACCGGAGCATGAATTTCCGGTGGGAGGTGGAAAAATTGACAATTATCAATTGATAATTAGCAATTGTCAATTGGCTGTTCTAGGTTTTCATATCTTATCCCTATGGTACCAACAACACCTTTCCCCTGGTCTGGCGGCTTTCCAGGAGACGGTGGGCTTCGGCGGCCTGGGCAAGGGGCAGGTCGCGGTCGATGCGAATGTTGAGTTTGCCAGACTGGATCCAGCCGAAGATGTCATTGGCACGCTGGAGAAGTTCTGCGCGGGTAGCGGTGTGGTTGACCAGGGTGGGGCGGGTCATGAAGATGGAGCCTTTGCGGGTGAGGAGCAGTGGATCTACAGGAGGAACCGGGCCGCTGGCGTTGCCGAAGAGGACGAGGTACCCGCGTGGGCGCAGGCAGTTGAGGCTTTTTTCCCAGGTGGTTTTGCCTACAGAGTCGTAGGCCACGTCGATTCCTTTGCCATCGGTGAGGCGTTTGATTTCGGTTTCAAAGTCTTGCTCGGTGTAGCGGATGACTTCGTCTGCGCCGGCGTTGCGGGCGAGTTGTTCTTTTTCTTCGGTAGATACAGTGCCAAATACACGTGCGCCGCAGAGTTTGGCCATTTGGACCAGGAGAAGGCCTACGCCGCCGGCCGCGGCATGGACCAGGGCTGTGTCGCCTTTTTTGAGGGGGAAGGTGCTGTGGGTGAGGTAATGGGCGGTCATGCCCTGTAGCATGCAGGCCGCACCGGCACGGTGATCTACGCCGTTGGGGAGTTTGACAACTTTTTCCCAGGGGGCGGTCGCGTATTCTGCATAGGAGCCTGGAACACTGCCGTAGGCGACCTGGTCACCTGTTTTGAATTCTGTAACACCGGCTCCCACGGCTTCTACGGTGCCGGCGGCTTCCATGCCGGGAGTGAAGGGGAGGTCCATCGGATAGAGGCCGGTGCGGTGGTAGGTGTCAATGTAGTTGAGGCCGATGGCTTTGGTTTTGATGAGGATTTGGCCTTCCCCTGGTTTGGGATCGGGAACGTCTGTGTATTCCAGGACTTCTGGTCCTCCGGTTTGAGAAATGCGAATGGCTTTCATAATGTAGTTCCTTTCGTAATAGAGGAGTAGGGGCGAGGCATGCCTCGCCCCTACCGGTTATAGAATATATTTAAAGACCGAAATAAAATCGCAAGCCTGCCTGGAACGCAAGCTCTCTCAGGGCCGGGGTTTTGCCGCCGAAGGTGTAGATGTATTTTGCCTGTCCGAAAAAGGAGAGGGTGCCCTGTGTTTTGAGGTCTGCGCCGATCAGGAGGTTCATCAGGGTTCGGGATTTGGATATGCCGGCTGCGGTGGTACGGCTGATACCGCCGCCAAAACCGGCGTAGGGAGACAGCAGCGGGGTGGGCAGGCGTACGAGAAAATTTGCACCTGTATTGAAGGTGGTGGTGCCGGATTTCTTGAAGAATTCTGCGAACGGGCTAATGGGGCCAATGTCGGCCTGTACGATGCCGCCCGGGCGTCTGCCATCTGGGATCAGACCGCCGCCGAGTTTGATGGAAAAGCCCACCAGGGCCTGGGCGGAGGATGCGGCGCAGAAGGTGAGGGCCAGGGTGAGAAGCAGGGTGGCTATGATGCGTGGCATGGTGGATCTCCTTTGAGGATGTGGTGAGGCAATGGGGAACTCGTAATTGTCAATTATCAATTATCAATCAGCAATTGTCAATTGTTCTCTTGTTTTTTATCTGATGTCTCCTGAGATGCTCACCGAGAAGAGCCGGGGGGCACCCAGGTTGCGTTCTACTTTGGCATAATTGTATTCCAGGGCGTTGTGAATTTTGAAGGTGGCGTCTACGGGGCCCAGATTACGGGTTACAGAGAGGTCCAGGAGGTAGAGGGCGATGAGGTCGCGGGTGCCTTCGGGGAAGAGGCCGGAAGCGCGAAGGATGCGGCTGCGGTATCGAAATCGACCTTCGAGGGTCCAGGCACCCAGGTTGGCCCGGAGGCCGGTGCCGGCGATATGGCGAGGACGGTAGGGCAGAGGCTGGCTTTTTCCGGGGAGGTCTTCTGTGGCGTTGACAAAGGTATAGGTGGCATCCAGAATAAAAAAATGCCAGGAGGCAAGCAGTTTCCAGGCCGGTGCTGCGGCCTTTGGAGACGTTGCGGAAACTGACGACGCCAGAGGCGTTGGGCCGGGCTTCTACGAGGTCTCGGTAGCGGCTCCAGAAGACGGCCAGGTCCAGGTGAAGTCCACGGTTCCAGGAGTGGTTGAGACCAGCTTCCCAGGAGAGGCTGTGTTCAGCAGAAAGGCCGATGTTGGGGACAATGGGTACAGCGGAAAAGGTGGCGTTGGTGTAAATTTCAGCAATGGAGGGGCTGCGGAAGCCCCAGCCCAGGGTGCTGCGTAAACCGGTCTGTGGGGTGAGGCGGTACGAGAGGCCCAGTTTGGGGCTGAAGCTTTTTTCAGGGGTGCGATTGTCTGTGCGGGCGCGATCGAAGCGGCCGCCAGCAGAGAGGCTGAGACCTTCTTTGGGTTCGAGTTCGGCCTGGACATAGGCGGCCAGGTTCAGGCCGTTGTGATTGCCGAAGAGGGTGGGTGAGGAGCGCACGCGGTCTGCAATCCATTCTGTGCCCAGGGTAAGTGAGAGGGCCGGATTGGGCTGGAGGTCAAGCTGGAGTTCCTGGCCGAGTTTGGTTGCTGTGGAACCGGTTTCGCCTTCTACTTCGTTGTTAAAGTTTGTGCGGTAGGCAAAGGTCTTGATGCGGTAGCCGGTTTGTGAACCCAGGAGGTGGTAGAAGTCCAGGTTGAGGTTGAACTTGTCTGAGAGCGTTTTGTCTTTGCTGCTGTTGGCGGGCACTTCCAGGGGTTCGTTGCGGTCTTTCCACTGGATGAATACGCCGTGGTCGTCTCTGGCCCAGTTTGCGGTAGCGGTGAGGATGGTGGTGGGTTTGAAGGCGTACCGCAGTTTTCCAAAGCCGCTGTAGCGTTTGTACCAGTTGTTTTCTTTGTATCCGTTGGTCCGCTTCTGGCCCAGCCCCAGGATCACGCCCAGGTTGTTAGATTGTCGGCTGTGGCTGAGGTCCAGGCTCTGGGTATACCGCCTGCTGGAAGTCCAGTCCCACTCCGGGTGGGTGGGGTCGCTGTACGCGCCGCCCAGGAGACGAAACCGGGTTTGAGGAACCGGTGAGGGGTCCCGGGTGATGATGTTGATGATTCCGCCAAGCGCACCGGTGCCATAGAGGGCGGAGCCTGCACCTTTGATGATTTCTACGCGGGCGATTTGATCCAGGGGAATGGCATCCCATTTGACTTCCGCATTGTCCGCCGAGAGTGAGGGAAAGCCGTCGATGAGCAGGAGTACACGGCTACCGGTGCCTCGAGAATATCCGCTGGAGCCCCGGATGTTGACCTGGCCGCTGACTATGTGTATGCCGGGTACGGATTCCAGGGATTCGTCCAGAGAAGTAATGTTGTCATCTTGGAGTTCTTTTTCGCTCAGAACGCTTACGCTGGTGGG
>JAQCGA010000286.1 GCA_027619145.1 bacterium
TGTTCGAGCCGGGTTCCACGTTTAAGCTGGTGGCGCTTGCAGGCGCTCTAGAAGAAAACCTCTATCGCCCCCAGGATTCCATTTTTTGTGAAAACGGCTTGCTGACCCTTCCAGGTGGCACCATCCGGGATACGCATCCGAACGGATGGCTGACCGTGCAGGGTGTGATTGAAGAGTCGAGCAATATTGGCACCATCAAAATAGCTCGAAAGCTGGATAAGGCCAGGTTGTTTCGATATATGCGGTTGTTCGGTTTTGGCAGTGTGACCATGGGCGGTTTGCCCGGGGAAGTGTCCGGAGAAATCAAACACCCCAAACAGTGGTCCGGGCGTTCTCTGGAAACGATGTCCATTGGTCAGGAGGTAAGCGCAACAGCTCTTCAGATGGTTGCGGCGTACGGAGCGGCAGCAAACGGGGGCAAGCTCATGGTTCCCCGGATGATTAAAAAAGTGGTACGGGAAGACAACACACTAAAAGAATTTCCCCCCGAAGAAGTACGGCAGGTGGTGTCTAAAAAAACTGCTGCGAAGGTGGCTGGTATTCTGGAAGGGGTCGTGCGGAACGGAACCGGGAGTAACGCACAGGTACCCGGATACCGAGTGGCGGGTAAAACGGGTACTGCACAGCGAGCCAGCAAAGAAGGAGTCGGATACGATCCGGACCGATATGTTTCCTCGTTCATCGGTTTTTTGCCGGTAGAGCAGCCCGAATTGCTCTGCTTCGTGGTGGTGGACAGCCCGAAGGGCATCCACTGGGGAAGCCAGGTAGCGGCTCCGGTGTTCAGCCGGATTATGCAGCGGATTTTGAGCCTGCGTGATACAAAGCTTCGGCACCAGGTGGCAGTGGTGGATACGGGTCAGGTTCAACGTAAAAAGCGCCCGGCGATTCCGGAGCGGAAAACCTTCGTACAGAAGGAGAAACCGCGGGTTTCTGCACCTGTTGCAGACAGCGCCGGTGCGGGCGGGCCGGTTCAGGTACCGGATGTACGAGGAACAACATTACGACAGGCTGTGTTTCAACTGACGGCCGCAGGGTTTAAGGTGAAGTCATCGGGGAGTGGCCGGGTGGTAGGACAACAACCTGAACCAGGAAAACCAATGCCCCGGGGAACGGTTTGCCGGGTGGTTTGCGAAAAAGGATAACGAAGGTCCGGCGCGGGGAGTGTGATGCGTCTTCAAGAATTGATTGCTGAACCCCCGGGCGTCCGGTTGCCAGAGGGAGAAAACCCGGAAATCACGGGACTGGCTACGGATTCACGAAAAGTACAACCCGGCGACCTGTTTGTGGCCATCCGGGGCGGTCAGGAGGTAGACCGACATCCTTATGTGCCGCAAGCGCTGGCGGCCGGAGCGGTTGCGGCGGTGGTGGAAGTCCCGGTAGAAGCAGGGACGGCGGTGCAGGTGCAGGTGCCTTCTACCCGGCGAGCACTGGCGGAAATGGCCCGACGGTTTTACGGGAAGCCGGATGAAGCTCTCCGGATGGTGGGTGTGACAGGCACCAACGGGAAGACGACCACGGCATATTTGATCCACGCTGTTCTGGAAGCGGCCGGTTGGAAGCCGGGGTTGATTGGGACGGTGGAATACCGGGTGGGCACACAGCGCAGACCGGCGGAAAATTCCACACCGGAAGCACACGATTTGCACCGGATGTTGCGGGAGATGGTGGGAGAAGGTTGCCAGGCTGCGGTTATGGAAGCTACGTCACACGGGCTGGCTTTGGACCGGGTACACGGCATTGGATATGAAGCGGCTGTTTTTACAAACTTGACCCGGGATCACCTGGACTTTCACGGAACCCCGGAAGCGTATCTGGCTGCAAAAGCTCTGCTCTTTGACAATTTAGGGAAAGACGCACAGGCAGTGGTAAATGTGGATGACCCTGTTGCACAGCGTTTGCTTGCCCACTGCAAGGCCCGGGTGGTTTCTTACGGGACGAGCGATACGGCGCAGGTACGTATTCGGAATGGGCATACGAGCTGGCAGGGTTCTACGCTGCACCTGGAGACGCCCGCAGGCGATCTGGATCTGGAAATGGCATTGCAGGGCCGGTTCAACTTCTGGAACGGGGCTGCTGCAGTGGCGGTGGGATTGGCAATGGAAATTGATCCGGGTGTGATTGCGGAGGCGGTGCGCGAGGTGCGGGTTCCTGGTCGGTTTGAAGCGGTTGACCGGGGGCAGGATTTTGGAATTGTGGTGGATTACTCGCATACGCCAGACAGCCTGGAGAACGCGCTGGAAGCGGCGCGAGAGTTGACAAAGAATCGATTGATCTGCGTGTTCGGATGTGGTGGAGACCGGGATCGTGGGAAGCGGCCGGAGATGGGTCGTGTGTCGGCTCGGCTGGCGGATGTATCGGTGGTGACGTCGGACAACCCGCGCACAGAAGACCCGGAAGCGATTGTGCAGGATATTTTGCCCGGCCTGGGTGAAACCACCTGCAAGGTGGAAATAGACCGCAGGGCTGCCATTGAATGGGCGGTTCAACATGCAGGGGCGGGAGACCTGGTGTTGATTGCGGGAAAAGGGCACGAGGATTACCAGATTATAGGGCGGGAAAAGAGCCATTTTGATGACCGGGAAGTGGCGGCGGAAGCGGTGGAGAGAAGAAAAAAATAAAAAGGCATTTCAAATTGCAAATTGCAAATTTTCCATTTCAAATTCTCCCCGCGCTCTTCCGCCGGGCAGGTGGGTTGGACGTATGGAAGGGATGACACTGGCCGAAGCGGCGGCGGCGATGCAGGGCGAGCAGGTGGGTACCGGAGAGGCTGTTCCCACAGGCGCGTGTATTGATTCGCGGCACCTGGAAGCCGGACAGATTTTCTTCGCATTGCCAGGGGAACGGGTGGACGGGCACCGGTTTATCGGTGCCGCATTCGAGCGAGGCGCTTCGGCTGCTGTGGTTTCCAGGGCGTGGTACAAAACCCAAACATCCGATGCGCCCGGACCGCTGGTTGTGGTAGATGCGCCGGACCTGGCGCTGGGCGACCTGGCCCGAACCTATCGGAAGCGTTTTAAGATTCCGGTGGTGGGTATTACCGGCAGCAACGGGAAAACGACAACGAAGGAAATGGCCGCCGCGGTGCTGGCTACGCGATACCGGGTGTTGGCTACTGAAGGCAACTTGAACAACCGGCTGGGCGTGCCGTTGACGGTGCTGAGACTTTCTGCCGAACACGAAGTGGCTGTTCTAGAAATGGGTATTAGTGAACACAATGGGTTGCGGTACCTGTGCGAAATTTCTGATCCGAACATTGGCGTGATTACCAATATTGGACCTACACATTTGGAGTTTTTAGGCTCTGTAGAGGGAGTGGCCAAAGCCAAAGGGGAACTCCTGGAGTATCTGGGTGAGTCTTCAATGGCTATCTTGAACCTCGATGATCTGTTGTTGTCCAAGGAGCGAGCAAGACTAAAGGGGAGACTCCTGGACTTCGGTATCGAGAAGATATGTCAGTTTCGTGGGGAGGGACTCGTCCTGAACCAGGAGGGCTGCGGGCATTTCTCTCTACAGGGCTTTTGTTTTCAGTTGCGCATTCCGGGCCGCCACAATGTGTATAATGCCCTGGCCGCTGCGGCGGTCGGTGTGGCCCTGGATGTTCCGATTTCTGAGGCCGCGCGTGCGCTGGCCTCTTTTCGTCCGCCCCGGTTGCGCAGCCAGGTTTTGGAACACAACGGCATTCGCATTTTGAACGATACGTACAATGCCAATCCTGCTTCTATGCGAGCAGCGCTGGAGGCCGTGGTACAGATGGAACCGGCCGAAGGCGGGCGGCGTATTGCAGTGCTGGGCGATATGTTGGAGATGGGTTCGGGGGCTGCGGATGCGCACCGGGCGCTGGGTGAGTTTGCGGCGATTAAAGGTGTGCGCGCCCTGTTTGCTCTGGGTACTCTGGCTGAAGAAGTGGCCCAGGGCGGTATGGAAGGCGGTTTGCCGGCCGAACGGAGCCGGGCGTTTGCAGACCAAGAAGTTCTGGTGGCCGACCTGGCAGCTTTTTTGAAACCAGGTGATCTGGTGTTGTTGAAGGGATCGCGCGGGCTGGCAATGGAAGCGGTGGCTACGGCGCTGGGGTTTGAGTTGAATTGAAGTAGATGACCGTATGGATTCCTCCCCAGGAATCTGGTACTTGTTTGAGATATTTGTCGTTGTTTGAATGCATTACCTCCCGAGGCTTCCCCGCCTCCGGGATTGCCGTTCGTTTTCCCCTACATCCTCCTTCTCCCCTTCTTGAGGTCCCATTTCGGGACCATGTTTCCGAGTTCTTGTGTTTTCATGGCAATGTCTACTGCTGCGCGAGATGACCGGCAGACGTATCTCCTGCTGTTACTCGTATTCGTTCTGGTTGGTTTTGGAACCGTGATGGTGTACAGTGCCAGCGCGGCTTTAGGCCAGCTACGTTTCGAAAGCGGTCATTTTTTTCTGAAGCGATGGCTCATCCGAATGAGTGTGAGTCTGCTGGCCATGTACCTGGTGATGCGGGTGGATTACCGGGTCTGGGCGCGGTTCGCGCGGGTGTTTTTGACACTGGGTTTTCTGGGCCTGCTGGCCGTACTGGTGTTTAAACTGATGGGCGTTGGCAAAGTGCGTGGCGCGTACCGGTGGATTCCGCTTCCGGGCGGTGCGTTCCAGCCGGCAGATCTGATGCGCCTGGCCCTGGTTTTATATCTGGCCGAGTCGCTGAGCCGGCGGCAGGGGCTGATTCGAGAATTTCGACAGGGATTTTTGCCGCACGCCATGATTGTGGGCACGGCCATGTTCTTGATCTTGTTGCAACCAGACCTGAGCACGGCCCTGGCCATTGGTCTGACATGTACGTTGATGCTTTACCTGGGCGGAGTCCGGCTTTCGCATCTGATAGGAACAGGATTGGCTTTGTTGCCGGTGTTATACGTGGTGGTTTTTGTGATTGGCTACCGGAAAGAACGCATCCTGACTTTTTTTAATCCGGCAGACGATGCGCAAGGGGCGGGTTACCATGTGGCGCAGTCGCTGCTGGCTCTGGGTAGCGGAGGCGTAACCGGAGTGGGGTTAGGGCAGAGCCTGCAAAAGTATTTTTTCCTGCCGGAACCGCATACAGATTTTGTGTTCAGTATTGTGGGAGAAGAACTGGGATTGTTGGGCACAGCCGGTCTGGTAATCTCTTTTTTGATCTTCGCACGGCTCGGATTTCGTATTGCTCGAAAGGCACCCGATCTGCACGGTTTTCTACTGGCCTCTGGAATTACTTTTATGGTGCTGGTGTACGCATTTGTCAATATGGGAGTTTGTACAGGGGTTTTGCCCGCAACCGGACTTCCACTTCCTTTTATCAGCTACGGTGGGTCTTCTTTATTGCTGACCTTGATCGCAACAGGGATGTTGATCAATGTGGGGCGGCGTGGCGCAGTGGATCCTGGAACCCTTCCCCGGCAGAGTGAGGAGCGGCTGATCCGGATGTATCGTCCGGCCAACCGCCGCGCGTGATGGGGTTGCGCATTTTGTTTGCGGTTACACGCTCGGGGGGGCACGTGATTCCCGCGCTGGGCATTGCCGAGGCCCTGCGTCGGCGCTATGTGGATGCAGAGATTCGATTTGCAGGTACGGACCAGGGGGTGGAACCCCGGTTGATCCCGCAGGCGGGATTTCGTCTGGAAGTTCTTCCGGTGATTGGGCTGCGGCGCGCATTGCACCCGGATTTGCTCCGGTTTCCCGGACGCCTCATGGGAGGGTTTTCTAAGGCGCTGCGGTTGATTTCCACGTATCAGCCCCATGTTGTCATCTGTACGGGTGGATACGTCAGTGGTCCGGTAGCCCCGAATACCCGGTTATCAGGCGTT
>JAQCGA010000287.1 GCA_027619145.1 bacterium
GTAGTGAAAGTACTCCGGCAGGTAGGGAGTAAGCCCGGGGAATAAGGGTGTGTTTTCCACAGAAAAGCCCACTTCTTGAAAAGAAGTGGGCTTTTCTGTTTTATGGTAGCGTTTCTTACAGCGTTTTGAGAACCTCCCGTGTGCGTTCCAGTGTGAGGTCTATGTCCTGTGTTGTGTGGGCAAGAGAGATGCTGCCCTGTTTGGTAGGTAGAGGAAAGTGGTAGATACCCCGTTGCAAAAGGGCGGTGCGGTAGCGGGTGTCCAGGTCAAAGTTGTGGTGAAGCGCAATGTCGTGCCAGTCTGCTGGCGCGTGGTCCATAAAATAGGCGCAAAAGGCCGAGCCCTGCCGACAAATGGTTGCCGTGATTCCGAATTCGTTGAAGAGGGTTTCCAGGCCGGTTTGCATTTGCTCGCCCAGGGCGTAGAGGGTGGTATAGGCCTGAGCATTGTTTTGAGAGAGTTTGGTTATGGTGGCAATTGCGGCGGCACAGGGAATGGGGTGTGCGTTATAGGTGCCGGCAATAAGCACCCTGCGTGAAGCATCCGGATGGGTGAAATAGCCCATAAGTTCAGATGAACCACCAATGGCACCCATGGGGTAGCCGTTGGCCAGGGCTTTGCCGAATACGGAAAGGTCTGGTTGAACCTTGCAGATGCTTTGATACCCGCCCAGAGCGTGCCGGAAACCAGTTTTGACTTCGTCGAAGATGAGGACCACACCGGCTTCATTGCATAACTCTCGGAGGCCTTCCAGATAGCCGGGTTGCGGCTTGACAATGCCAATGTTCTGTAGGATGGGTTCCAGGAGAACGGCGGCAATCTTGTGACGCTGGAAGACATATCGGATGGAGTCCAGGTCGTTGTAATTGACCACGTGGATATCCTGGAGTACGTGGTCTGGAATACCGGCGGTGATGGGTGCAACCCTGTATTCACCGGGGCAGACGCGGGGGCCAATGATGTCCAGGGGGGTCATTACGTTTACGGCTACGTCGTTGTGCCAGCCGTTATAGCCGCCCTGCATGACAATGATACCATTTCTCCCGGTGTGGGATCGGGCGATGCGAATGGCATGGTAGGTGGCTTCCGAACCGGTGTTGGTGAGCATCACGCTGTGAACGGAGGAGACGTTATTCACAATGCTTGCTGCTGCCTGACCCTCCCACGGGTTGGTGCCTGACCCCATCATGGAGACTTCGTCGTCCAAAGCCCGTCGTACCGCCGCGTTTACATCCGGATCGTTATGTCCCAGTACATATGGTGCAAAGGCGGCGTGGTAGTCGAGATATTCGTTTCCATCCGCGTCCCAGACACGGCTACCCCGTCCTTTGACAAAGGCGATTTCTGGCTGTACAGCTCGGTTGATGGAGACGACACCGCCGGGAATAAATTTTCGATTGGCCTCGAAGATGGCTGCCGAGGCGCTGTGTTTCAGGGGCATAGTGGATCCTTACTGGTAAATGGTGCCGGGATGGTTTTAACAGATCATGCCTTGTTTTGCGCGGATCCCATGGGCGGGTGGGTTGTCGCCAATCCAGCGTTCGTCCTGGTCTTCGGTAGCCAACTGATACCGCGAGTCCGAGGAGATGCGGACGCGATTGGTGTGGTTGTCCGAACTGGCGTGCAGAAGGAAGACTGAGAAAATGAGAATGTCGCCCAGTTTAAAATCTGCGGTGAGCCAGCGCCCGCCCAGGCGTTTCCGGGCATCAATGGCGTCTTCTGCGTAGGATCCGGTGCCGTTCCAGCGAATTTTTGTGCGTTCTTCGTTGGTAAGTTCGCGGTTTTCGGCTTTGGCCGTTTCCACGATGTGCCGGGCCTCTTCTTCATTTGCGCAATATTTGTCCACATCGATCCGGCCATAGGTTTGACGAAGTTCTTCATTTTTGTGAGAGTTTTCCAGGACCATGAGTCCGCCCATTTCAAAAGGCACATCTCCCAGGGGTGTCCAGGATGTGTAGAGGTTGTGCGTGCCCCGGCCCATGTAGACAATGTCGTAGTGTGGCTGCGTAGGACTGGAGATCCCAGGGGCTTTTACACGGAACCAGGTGTAGTCGAAGTGGGCGATTGGGCCGTCCAGGAAGAAGCGGTAAAAGTCCATCAGGCGGCCGGCGTAGAGGAGGTTCATGAGAGAAGGGTTGTTGCGGGTAAAATCGGTCATGGACCCAAGCTTGTTGCCGGGTTTGAATACGCCTTCCGCCAGTGGGTATGTTTTGTCAATGGCACCCATGCCGTCCAGGCGATGGAGAATTTCCATCCGGGCTTCCAGGGCATCGTCCATGTTCAGGAGGCCCGGCAGATAGAGGTAGCCGTCTTCGGCCATGCGGGCGTGGAGGGCGTCCCGGTCGTGTACCAGGTGGTCTGCCCGGCGGAGTTCACCAAAGTCGTTTTCGGACTCACTTAGATTTTTGCCCCGGAAAGTCAGGGTGGACAGCGATTCTGCAGCCATTGGAACAGTCTCCTTAATGAAGTACAGAAAAAGAAGGGTGGCTGTGCATTTTAATTCAAGTTTACCCATATGGGTGAAGACCAGGCGGCTTCACCATCCGCCTGGAGTACACGTACATAATAATACGCATTTTGGTTGAGAATTTCCACATCCATAAAGGACAGGCGGCAGATATCGTCAGGTGCATGCCGGGGTGTTTCGGTGTGGACAACGACGCCATTGCGCAACAATTCGATTCGGTCTATGGCGTCCGTGCCGCGTGCCCAGGCAACAATTTCACGATGGGCTTCGGGAGATTCAACGGTGCACGTATCCCCCATTGGGCAAGTGTTCACGCTGAAAGATAGCTGGATTCGTGCGCCGGTGGTGCCGTAGCATCGGCGATTTTTCAGGGCATCGAAGAGGGCTTCCCGTGTGAGTTCTGGCGCGAAGATGGCGGCCAGTCCGCCAGGGAAAGGGGTGTGAACCTGGCGGTCGTGTGGGTAGCTACGGCCGGGCATGCCCACGTGGTTGTCGCTGCTGGCAATGAAGCCCATCCTGTAGCCGCGCTGGAGGGCTTCCCATGCGCCTGCGCCGGGTGTCATGCCTTTGTTCCAGCGTTCTGTGGACGGGTTTTCAGATTGGCCCCAGCAGGAGTAGATTTCCATGAGGGGTTCCAGGTCCGGATCGTGGTAGGACCAGTCAGTCCAGGTTTTGACGTGGTGGGGCACCAGGATGACATCGTTGCGCCCTTTGTAGTGTTGATACAGGAACTCCGGCATGTAACTGAAGGTGTTCGGGTCTTCGGGTGGTTCGGGATCTGCGTTTCGATAATAGACGTTTCGATGGCCTATCGGTGAGCCAGCTTCGTAGGACTTGAAGGTGACGAAGGTGCCGGGTTCGTAATTTTCAACGGCTTTTTGCTGAAGGAGTTCCCATCCGGTGCCTGTGTTTCCACCCTGGTCGGTGATGGCGATAAAGTCCAGGAGGCTGATTTCTCGTGCATAGGCGTAGAGTTCGTCGGGTGTGCCGCAGGAGATGCCTTTGGACCAGTTGGCCTGGCGCGTGTTTTTTTTCTGGGAGTGCATGCTGTGGTATTCGCTCTGGGCGTGCAGGTCTCCCCAGAAGAGCTGGAGGTCGTCGTGTTCTACGCAGGCTGGATTGGATCGTCCCCAGACCTGGTCGCCTTTTGAGTTGGTGAGCGCAACGCCTTCGATTAATGCGCTGGGCTTTTCCAGGTCCACCTCAGGTGGGGCAGATTGGGAGAAGTGAACGCGGCCAACTCTTCGCCACCGGGTGTCGCGGAGGACCAGGCTTTCAGGTGCTTTTCCGTTTGGGCGGCAATGGCAGGCGTCTGTAAGGGCGACCCGGAGGGTTGGGTTGGGGATCGATGAAGATGGCGCAACGAGGTTGGCACGCACGGGTGGACCGGCGATTACGTTGAGTTCTACGGGGGCACCGGCCGGGCGAACCCAGGTTCCGGTGCCGGGGTTTACGCAGGCAGAGAGGGTGAGCTGGTTTTCGGGGAAGGTCTGGATGCGCGCGCCCTGTCCGATAAAGCGGGGGTCACCATAGGTGAGCAGGATGCGGTCCTGGGGGGAGAGAGGCGCGTCTTTGAGGGTGGCAGTGATCCACCAGCGCCAGTAGGCTTCGGCAGGGTCTTCGTCCGGGAGAAGCATGCGTTCCATGGCTTCCAGGTGGAGGACGGCCTGACCAGAGGATTCAATTTTTCCGGTGGTGTTGACGGGGTGAAAAGGTGCGAAGCGCTGTTCACTTCCGGAGACGAGCTCGCCCCAGTAGCGAAGCTGGGGTACCACGGCCTGTTGCCAGCCGGTATTCGGCAGGCCTATGCGAAGTTGGGCACCTTCGGGCAGGCCCTGTTCTCCAACGGTGAATGTGAAACAGAGTGTGACCCACTCTCCGGTGGTAAAGGGACCGGGTGGAGAGAGCGTAACAGAGCCGATGGTTTTGTCTTGAGGGAAAATCATGAGGTGCTCCCAACGGTGTGTTCGGCCAGGGCTGCCTCGTTGATTTCTACGCCCAGGCCAGGGCCGGTGGGAACCTGGAACCGGCCGGCTTCGCAGATGATGGGGGATTTGAGGATGCGGTTGGTTTTTTCGAAGACAGAGTGCTGAAATTCCATGAGGGCCACGTTGGGCACGCTTGCGGCTGCGTGGATGCTGGCGGCCACGTACACGCCGTAGGCCGGTCCCAGGTGGGGGACCACACGTACGTTATAGGCTTCGGCCAGGTTGGCAATTTTTCGGAATTCAGTGAGGCCGGTACGGCCAATGTCTGGCTGGATGATGTCTGCGGAACGTTTTTCGAGAACGGGCCGAAACTGGTGGCGGGTGCGGCGTTCTTCGCCCATGGCCACGTCAATGGAGAGGGTGTGTGCCAGGCTGGCCAGTCCGTCCAGGTCTTCGGGGACCAGAGGGGCTTCCAGGAAGTGGCAGCCCAGTTCTTCCATGCCGCGGCCCAGGCGGATGGCCTCTGCGGGATTGTAGTTCCAGTGGGCGTCGTTCATGAGTTTGACGCCTTGCCCGACGGTTTCGCGGACGGCTCGTAGATTTTCCAGGTCGATTTCTACGCCGTATCCCAGCGCCATTTTGATGGCGTCGAAGTCCCGGTTGAGAACCCATTCAGCCGCCAGTTGGGCGCGGCCTTCCACTGTGGGAGCAGGTAGGCCGGAGATATAACAAGGAACGGCGGTTCGATACAGGCCGCCGAGTAATTTGTGTACGGGCAGCCCGGTGAATTTCCCGGCGAGATCCCACAGGGCAATGTCCAGGGCGGCCATGGCATCCAGGGCGAAGCTGGTGAAGTGGCCGCGCTCGTGTATGCCTCGGTATGCCATATTCCAGAGACAATCGATGTCCAGGGGATCCCGGCCCAGGTAGAAGGGTTTGTAGAGGCGTTCTGTCAGGACCTGAAGCACTTCGGGAACCAGGGGAGCCTGAGCCTCACCCCAGCCTATAAGCCCAGTGTCTGAGGTGATTTTGACGAGGAACCCTTCGACGCTATGAGAGAAGAAGGTGGGGTAGTGTGGTCTCTGGAAGTAGCCGGTTTCGGTGGTTTGTACCCCGTGTTCGAGTGCACCCAGGTACGGGACATCGCTGGGGGTTTTGAGGACGAAGGTTTCGATATTTTCAATTTTCATACCTGGGGTTCCCACCGGTAGAGAAGAAGGTTGCATGGCGGCCTTTCTCCTCTTATTATAATCGTTTTCAGGGTAAAAGGCAGGGTTTTTTTTGGTTGGTTGGATGGACAGAGTTCGTAAAATTATATGGATGAACAGAGATGTCAACACCGAACTCCGGGAGGCATAGGCGATGCAACCTTTTGAATACGGAATCATCTACAACTGGGATGGAGAGCCCCACGGCTATG
>JAQCGA010000288.1 GCA_027619145.1 bacterium
GGATTGGATTTTTGACGGCGGACCGGATAGCGCAGAAATTGGGAATAGAGCCACATTCGGAGAAGCGGATTGAGGCAGGGATTCGGCATGTGTTGAATACGGCAGCAGAAGGTGGCGGCCATGTGTATTTGCCCAGAGCAGAGCTGGTTGGGATGTGTGCGGAGGCGCTGGCTGTATCGGCAGATTTGATAGAGCCCTGTCTGGATGCGTTACAAAAGGCGGAAGATGTGGTGGTGGAAGAGGATCGGGTGTATATTCCGCCACTGTATTATGCAGAGAAGGGTTCTGCCACAAGGCTGTATCAGCTTTCGAACATTGGGCGGATTGAGACGCGGGATATTCCGAAAGAGATTGCGGAAATTGAGGAGCGGGAGAAGGTGACGTTTGCGCCCCGACAGAAGCAGGCGCTGGAGAAGGCATTGTCGCACTCTTTGCTGGTGTTGACGGGGGGACCGGGTACGGGGAAGACGACGACGATGAAGGGGCTGATTTCATTGTTGGAGGCGCGGGGCAAGAAGATTGCGCTGGCAGCACCCACAGGGCGGGCAGCCAAGCGGATGTCTGAGGCTACGGGACGGGAGGCGAAAACGCTGCACCGGTTGCTGAAGTTTAGCCCCCGGGAGATGGCATTTGAGCATAATTTTGAGAATCCGCTGGAGTTTGATGCCATTCTTGTCGATGAAGTCTCTATGGTGGATGTGGTTCTGATGAACAGCCTGTTGCGCGCGGTTCCGCTGAGTGCATCGGTAGTTCTCGTGGGGGATGTGGACCAGCTTCCCTCTGTGGGGCCGGGGAATGTGTTGAAAGATACCATTGCTTCGGGGGTGGTGGAGGTGGTGTCGCTGAATGAGATTTTTCGGCAGGCGCAGGAGAGTCAGATTGTAGTGAATGCGCACAGCATTCGGGCCGGAGAGTTCCCTGAGGTGCGCAACACGCGGGAGTCAGATTTCTTTTTTATTGAAGAAGAAGATCCGGCCGAGGTGGCAAAGACCGTGTGTGGATTGTGCAAGACGCGGTTGCCGCACACGTACGGGCTGGATGGGGTTGACGATATCCAGGTGCTCACGCCCATGTACCGGGGCGAGACCGGGGCGAGCAATTTAAACCGGGCGCTTCAGGATACGCTGAATCCCAACGGACAGGAGTTGCAGCGCGGGAACATGTTGTTCCGGGTAGGCGATAAGGTGATGCAGATTCGGAACAATTATGATAAGAATGTGTTCAATGGGGATATTGGCCGGATTGCGGCAATGGATACGGCGGATCAGACGGTGGCGGTACGTTTTCCTGAACAGGTTGTGGCGTACGATTTTGCAGAGTTGGACGAGATTGTGTTGGCCTATGCAACCAGCGTGCACAAAAGCCAGGGTTCGGAGTACCGTGCGGTGGTGTTGCCGTTGACCACGCAGCATTATATGATGCTTCAGCGGAACCTTCTATATACGGCAATTACACGGGCGCGGGAACTGGTGGTGATTGTGGGAACGAAGAAGGCGCTGGGCATTGCCATTCGGAACAATCAGGTAGCGGAACGGTACACGTCTTTGCCGGAACGTATTCGTGCGGGAACGGGCGATCAAAAACAGGAGCGGGTGGTCTAATGGGATTTGATCGTACTTATCGAATCGGATTTTTCGCTTGCCTGGGGCTTGTTTTGATGTTGGCCGGGGGTGTGTACGCTGGTACAAAGGCTGCGGTTCAGCGGGAATCTGAGTTTACGCCTGCAGAGCGTGCACGGATGGCCAGGGCTTCATCTTTTGAATCGGCAACGCTCCAGGGGTTGTTGCGGCGCAGTTCGTTTGACGCGGCACAGCAGACGATTCTTACGCGGAGGTCCGAGCACAGCGCTTCTGTGTTGAAGCTTTATCAAGCGGTACACTCGCCAGATGAGCAGCGGAGGATTATCCGGCAGTCTGAATTTTCAGTGGCCGAACTGCGGCGGATTCGGGCAGCATCTTTGCCGCCGCCTCAGTGGACGGCCGGGGCCACTTCTAGGGATATGGCGAAGTACGTGGATCGAAGTTCCCGGCTTTCTGGTGGAGAACATCGGCGGTTTGGATCTGATGAAGCCAGGCAGGCGTTCCGGCAGTTTTTACAGCGCCAGTCTGTAACGCCCGATCCCAGTAGGATTCGAAACTCGGCACCTACAGCAGCGGAATTGCGGATGATGTACCGGCTGTCTACAGACTGAGCATTTTCTTCCTTCTTGACAATTTCTTTTCAAATCAGTACGATGTGAACCGGCCCTGAGGCCGGTTTTTTTGTTGGGAGTGCGTTTTCTTCTGGAGTTTTTTATGGCAGATAGAGATTTACAGGCGCACCTGGATCACCTGATTCGGATCGGTATTGCGTTGTCCAGCCAGCTGGATATAGATGAATTGCTGGAGATGATTGTGGACGAGTCCCGGCGGTTTACCCGTGCCGATGCTGGCACGCTTTATCTTGTAACTTCCGAAGAGCGGGCGCTTCAGTGGAAGATTGTGCAGAACGATACAATGGGTACACGTATTGGCGGGACGAGCGCTGTAGAGATTGATGAGAAGTTGTTCAAACCGGTTCCGCTGTACGTGGACGGGCAGGTGAATATGTCCAATGTATCCGCGTATGTAGCCCATACCGGAGAGACTGTGAATATTCCAGATGTGTATGAGGCTGTAGGGTTTGATTTTACAGGCCCCCGGTTGTACGACCAGGCCACCGGGTACCGGTCCCGGTCTATGCTGGTGGCACCGTTGCGGAACCATGAAGACGATATTATTGGGGTGCTCCAACTTTTAAATGCCTGGGACGAAGAACACCAGGAGGTTGTGCCGTTTTCACCCGAGTTTGAAGGGTTAATCGCTTCGCTGGCTTCGCAGGCGGCGGTGGGGGTTACGAACGCGCAGTTGGTGCAAGATTTGCAAAATTTGTTCGATGCATTCATTCAGGCGACGGCGGCGGCCATTGACGAGAAATCTCCGTATACAGCCGGGCATGTACGGCGGGTTGCGGATTTGACGATGATGATTGCGCAAGAGATCAACGAGGCGGACCAGGGGCTGTGGCGCAGGCTAAGATTTACGGACGAAGAGTTGAACGCCTTGCGGATTTCGGCCTGGATGCACGATGTGGGCAAGATTACTACGCCGGAATATGTAGTGGATAAGGCAACCAAATTGGAGACGATTTCGGATCGAATCGGGGCTGTGCGAACCCGGTACGAGGTGCTTCGGCGGGAAGCAGAGGTTTCTGCACTGAAGCAAAAGATTGCTCTTCTGGAACGGGGTGAGGTACGTCCGGAGCCGTTGAGAGCGATTGAACGAGAGCTGGAAACAGAGCTGGAGGCGTTGCGGGACGAGCTTATGTTTATTGAGCAGTGTAATACGGGCGGAGAGTTTATGGCGGATGAGGATATTGCCCGATTGGAAAAGATTGCTCAGGAGACGTGCGAGGTGAATGGAGAGGTTGTGGGGCGGTTGACGAAGGATGAGCTTTACAATCTTTCGATTCGCAAAGGTACGTTGACGAATGAAGAGCGGCAGGTGATTAATAACCACGCTGCGGTGAGTATTAAAATGCTTTCACAGTTGCCGTTTTCGAAGGCGCTGAGACGCGTGCCAGAATACGCGGGCGGCCACCATGAGAAGCTGAATGGAAAAGGATATCCTCGAGGGCTTACGGCCGAGCAGCTTCCGCTTCAGGCGCGGATTCTGGCGGTGGCGGATGTGTTTGAAGCGTTGACGGCTCCGGACCGACCCTATCGAAAGCCGATGTCGCTTTCACAGGCACTGAAGATTATCGGGTTTATGGTAAAAGACGGAGAGCTGGATGGGCGGATTGTGGAGCTGTTCCTGGGGAGTGGGCTGGTGATGCAGTATGCGCGGAAGGAACTGGATGAGGCGCAGATTGATGTGAGCGCATAAGAAAGAGTATGTAAATTTACATATCTTTACCCCTCTCTGGATCGGTTTCTTTACGAAAATAACGCAGCAATCACCTGCGCGCGAAGCGCGTCTGGTGCAGTGCTGCGTTATTTGTTTTTCAGTTCTCTTTGATTGCTCTAGTACCCCTGGGGGTGCCTGCACGTCCCGATAAGCGCCTCAAGTTGTTCGGCGATCTGGAGCAGGGCCATCTCTCCCCAGCGTCGGCCAACAATCTGAAGACCGATCGGTAATCCTTCGGACGACTGCGTCAGGGGAATGACGACAACTGGTTGGCCCGTCAGATTGAACGGCATCGTGTAAGTACAACCAGCTGTGAAGTAGGGCACCGCGCGGCCGTCAACATCGATCGGACTACCCGTGTCACAGTGTGGGGGGGCAGGTGTCGAAGTGACTGGGCACAGCAGAACGTCCCAGTCCTGCAGGAATTGCTCCATGGCAGTGATGAGCGCATCCCGCCTCATGCGGGCCTCGGTGACCTGCCGCATCGACGCGTTGACTCCTCGAAAGAAGCCGCGTTCCCAGTGATCTTCCGACTCCGGACCCACGCCAAACATTTCGACTCGGGCCCGTTCTGCCTCAGGGGACATGGCGGAACCGGTTTCGGCTGATACCAATTCGCCGAGCGTCTCCGAGACCACAACCAGGTCGAAGTCTTCAGGCATGCTTCGTGCCACGGTGACTCCGGCCTGATTAAGTTTCTGTGCCAACGATGCCAGTCCGGTTCGAGTCTCACCTGTTACGGGTACTCCACCGAAGTCATCCGTCCATGCGATCCGGAGGTCCTGCAATTTGCGTATCGGCGGATCCTCAAGTGGCACAGGCGGAACGTCCCACCAGCGGCCATCCGGTCCGGCCAACAGCCGCAGCGCGATTCGTAAGTCGCCGACAGAACGGGCAATGGGTCCCATAACACCAGCAAACCGGAGGCCCCTCGGCGCACCAGGGAGTTCGGGGATATGGCCCATCCTTGATATTCGGTGATTGGTGGCCATGATCGAACAGAGCCCGCAGAAATGAGCCGGAATACGTAGAGAGCCTGCCAGGTCGCTACCAATCTCGAGGGCGGACAGTCCGGCAGCGACCGCGGCTGCCCCACCACCCGTTGAGCCGCCTGGAGTCCGCTCGAGGTTCCAGGGATTGTTGCTACGACCGAAGATGGGATTGCTGGACTGATAGTCCCCTGAGAGCGTTGGCAGGTTCGTCTTGCCGAGAATGATCGCTCCTGCCTGACGAACGCGAGAGACGACCGTGGCATCTACGGTTGGTATGTAGTCTGCCAGAGGCGGGAATCCCGCTGTCGTGCGCAACCCAGCGGTTTCCAGTGAATCTTTTATCGTGACGGGGACTCCATGGAGGGGCCCCCACACGACACCCTTTTCGAGCGCTTCGTCCGCCTCCTTTGCTCGTGCTTTAGCACCTTCTTCATCCAGCGTCACAATGGCATTCAGATCTCCATTGTGACGCTGGATCTGCGCCAAATGGGCATCGGTTACCTCCGCCGCTGACACCTCACGAGCCTTGATCTGCGACACCAACTCACGAACAGACAAGAAATTCAGGTTACTCAATCAACTACCTTCCAATCTTTTCCGAAGCGATTGCAAAGCGTAATCTCGCACTGGTTGAACGAGGGTTGAGATATTGTTCTTGACTTGATGGACGGATTGGCGTGTGTGAAATACTTTTGTAAATCCCTTTTTTAAAACCTTCCTCAAAGCTTGTGAGTACACGGCGATCTTCTCCAGAATGGAAAGTCAAAACAGCTATTCTCCCATGAGGTTTTATGCACCAGGGGAGAATTTTCAAAAATTGATCCAATGCTCCAAATTCATCATTCACTGCAATACGAAATGCTTGAAAGCATCGCTGTAATGATTTTTTAACTGCTT